>DAHVFI010000086.1 GCA_027317045.1 Gammaproteobacteria bacterium | reverse complement strand
AGCACGTGCAGTGCAATGGCGATGGCGTTCATGGATGATTGCTCCGTTGTTGGTTGCCGGTGGCGCGGCTGGCTCGCCAGCCGGCCGATAGGGTAGAGTGTAGCGCCAACGCCGCCACAGGGTAACCGGGAACGCTCATGCGGGATTTTCGCATCGCCCCTTCGATTCTATCCGCCGATTTCGCCCGCCTGGGCGAGGAAGTGGATGCCGTTCTCAAGGCCGGCGCTGACCTGATCCATTTTGACGTGATGGACAACCATTACGTACCCAACCTCAGCATCGGGCCGGTCGTATGCGCAGCGCTGCGCAAGCACGGGGTAACGGCCCCCATTGATGTGCATCTGATGGTGAAACCGGTTGACCGGCTGATCGGTGATTTCGCCAAGGCCGGGGCCACCTATATCACCTTCCACCCGGAAGCCAGCGAGCACGTGGACCGCAGCCTGCAACTGATTCGCGATAACGGCTGCAAGGCCGGATTGGTATTCAATCCGGCCACGCCGCTGACCTACTTGCAGCATGTCATGGAAAGGCTGGACATGGTTCTCATCATGTCCGTGAACCCCGGCTTTGGCGGCCAAGCGTTCATCCCCGCGAGCCTGGTCAAACTGCGCGAGGCACGCGCACTCATCGAGAAAAGCGGCCGCGACATCCGCCTGGAAATTGACGGCGGCGTGAAGCTGGACAATATCCGCGAAATTGCCCATGCCGGCGCCGACACTTTCGTGGCCGGTTCCGCGATTTTCGGCGCCCCGGATTACACCGCCGTGATCAAGGCAATGCGGCGTGAGCTGGCGAAAATTTCAAGCGGGTAGGGTATGAGCCGCGCCGGCTGCCCGGCATTAGAAATGGATCGTGTACGCGATGCCGATGCCGTAATTCTCGAAACTGGTGTTGAAGCCGTCAATTTTGCGGTTGTTGAGCATTCTGCCTTCAAACCGCACATCCCAGTGGCCAAAATGGAACTGCCAGCGCCACGTCTGGTAAAGAAAAAGCTGCGCCGTGCTGCTGACCGGCATGGAGGTGGCGACATAGTTGTTTCCGTTGGGGGTGTAAAAGATCGGATTGCCGCTAAAGTGCCACAGCGCCACGCCCAGTCCGTAGCCAAATAGCCAGTAGCTGTCGGTGCCAGGATAGATTGGTCCCAAGCGCAGGTAGATGAACGGCGCGCCCGCCAGATAATCGCCGCTGACACGGGAGCCGATATTCTGGCCTATGATTGCGCTGCTCCCGGGGACATTTTGGAAAGAGGTGTTCTGCTGGCCGAAGGATCCGGTGAAGTTCAGACCCAGCACCGCGTCACCGTACTTCATGGGCATGTCGGCGACAATGTGTTCAGGGCTGACGTAGTCGAGGATGGGCACGGTCCGGCCATTATCCGTGAGCTGGGCTTTGGTGTTGCCGTTGAACATTTTGAACGTTCCCTGATCATAGCTTCCGCCCAAAACGATTGATTGCACGCTCAGGGCTTTGGC
>DAHVFI010000064.1 GCA_027317045.1 Gammaproteobacteria bacterium | reverse complement strand
GCGTATGTCTCTGGGTTGATCTCCTGGCCATATAGCAGGCTCTTGATCTGCTGCTTGTGCTTCGCACCGATGGCTACGAGCGTCTCCTCCCCCACGGTGAGCATGCCGCCCGTGCCGCAGGCACAGTCGTAAAGCAGATATGTGCCAGATTTAAGTTGACTCTCAATGGGCAGAAACACGAGATTTGCCATCAGTCGAACCGCATCGCGCGGTGTCCAGTGCTCGCCCGCCTCCTCGTTATTTTCTTCGTTGAACCTGCGAACCAATTCCTCGAAAACCGTACCCATTGCGTGGTTGTCAACGCCGGCCGGAGAGAGATCGATATCGGGATCGAGAAATTTATTGATCAATGTGCCGATGGCATCAGCTTTAGACAAGGTTTGCAGTTGATTGCGGAACTTGAAGTTTTCGAGAATATCCTGGACGTTGGGCGAGAAGCCGTTCAGATAGTCCTCGAAATCGGCGAGTAATTGCTGCTGGTTGCCACGGGATTTCAAATCGCGAAGTGTAAATTTAGATGTATTGTAAAAAGCCTGACCAGCCGCATCGCAGAGCGCGGCGCGCTGTTCGACAATGCGCGCTTTATCAAGCATTTTCTTTGTGTCTAGCACCTTCTGCTTGGTCGGTTCGAGTACGGCATCCATGCGCCGAATAACGCACATGGGCAAAATCACATCGGGATACTTGCCGCGTTTGAAGAGATCACGCAGTACATCGTCCGCAATACCCCAAATAAAAGAAACTATTTTGTTGTGTGTAGCTTGATCCATCGAGATTATTATTCCGTGGTTGAAGTGACCAGAGGCATCCCTTCAAAAGGCGTGCCAGCCTTCCCCTGGCTGACGAATAGACATAATACGCCATGAAATATAGCATCCCGGGGGACGCTTTCAGGTCAAAAGGCCTGATTCTCAGGAAATCGGGCGGATTCCCTTGCAGTCCGGATATCGGGAGCAACCCCAGAACTGACCTCCGGCATTCGCGCCCTGTCTTGCCGTGCGCTTGACCATGGTGCTGTTGCATTTCGGGCATGCGGGTGCTGAACTCGCTACGGCACCTGCGGGTTCGCGGGATTGTGTCGGATTCTGGACTGAAGCGACCATTTGCTCCAGGCGCGAGCCGTCGATCAGTTCGATATTCCGGCCCGATGCGAAGGCTTTGGCATCCTCTGTGAAGCGGCCGGAGGTAATCACAAAACCGCCCGCGGCGTCTTTGGCGGCCATCACCCCATAGAGCTCCCGCACGATATTCACGCTGACCTTGCAGGCGCGCCACTGTTTGCATTGCACGAGAAAGACTTCTGAATCTTTGCGCAGCACTAAATCAATGCCGCCATCCGCCCCGCCCTGCCCGGTTTCCGTCACCGAATAACCCTGCCGCCGGAAGGCTTCCCCTGCCAGTTGCTCGAATGTCTTCCAATCCAGCTCACGAATGGATTCGAGCCCCATCTGGTTTTCGAGTGTCTGCTTTCGTTGCCAGGTATTGAACAGGCTGAAGGGTATGGGAAGCAACAGTAGGAATGCCACAAGCGGGGCCACCATATAAACGCCATGGGCGATACTCTTGAAAATGGGTCCGACTATGGGATCGTGCTCGCGGATAGGAATTGCAGGGAATAGGTACCGCATCAGAACAAAAACAAATGCGGAAAAGGTCACGCTCACCCACCAGGGACAGGATGCCAGCAACTCGAACAAGGATTCATTTTTGCGCGCCATCAGTTCCCGCTATTCTTTGGTCAGAGCTTGGTCGACGGAACTTTCCTATCGGCCGGCGGCTTACTGGAAGCGGTAAGAAAACCGGTAATAAAACGCATACGCCCCCTGCGGGTCCGCCGGCGCGATTTGCATGATCATCCGCGCCTGATGCGGCGCGAGTTTGAAATCGAGGTGGGTGGCCGTGCACGCCGGCTTGATGTTGGCGCAGTCGTACAGATCGAATAGATAGATCACCATCGGCCACTGGGTTTTGTTGCGCACGTACACGGAGTCTTCCAGCGGTTTCTTATGGTGCTTGATCCAGGTGGAAACCTGGCCGTTGCCGGCGGGCGGCGGCGCCGTTGGCGTGGTGGCTTGCGCAGCCACGGGCGCGGGTTCCGGTTGCAGGAACTGCGCCGCGATGCGCGGATAGTCCTGCTTCAGTTCCATCCGTGCCTTGGCCACGTCCAGATCCTGGCCGGTGACAATCCGTCCTTGTTTCCCACGCGGAGAGTAGATGCCGCTGAAACCCACATCCCCGGCCGGCACCACGAAGCAGCCCTCATACTGGCCTTCGTGGTAGATGAGGATGCTCTCGAACCAGAAGCGCTGCAGGCAATAGCGGCCCGCCGGCACCTCGAAGAGATACGTGCTTTTCCCGACCGGAACGCTGGGAATGTCCAGGGTCACGCCGCCCGAGTGCGCGGAGACGATCTGCACCTGGGTCAGGTTATCCAGCGCATCGAACTGCACGGCGGCAAGCCCGTCGCCGGCTGCCAGCATGAGCGGCTGGTCCTGCTGGATGGGTTTCACACTGGAGCACGCCGCGAGCCCGGCGGCACCGATGACTGCCAAAACGAACCCTCTGCGCATCCCTCACCCCCTCTGTGATATTGGCGTCACCCCAGATTATGGACAGGCACGGCGTCGAGCGGAGCGTGAATGCCGGTCTCTCACCGCGCAGCCCGGGGCCCGCCGATGTACTTGTCAAAGAATGCCAGCATTTTTGTGTACAGCGTCACCCGGTGTTTCAACTTGGCAAAGCCGTGCACCTCGCCGCGGTGGATCGGGCGCATGTTATTGCGTGCCTTCATGTTCATCTCCTAATCGCTGCTGGTCGCTTAGGCTCCCGTCACCGAGACCAAGCCGGAATGATGGCCTTTCGCCTTCGGGCGAATGACGATCTCCACATCGCGGTCGAGGAGCGTCAGGAATTTTAGCAGCCGTTCGGATGAAAAACGGCTGAGTTTGAAATTCGCCAACTCGGAAACGTGCGGCTGTGAAATCGCAAAAATTTCCGCCGCCTGCGCCTGCGTCAAACCTCGTTTCTTGACCAAATCATTGAGCCGCATCGCCAGTTGCACGCGCAGCTTTCTCTCGCCGGCATCCGCGAAGCCCAGATCAACAAATACATCGCCGCTGCCGGCCTCAACCTTCTCAGGCTTTTTTCGCATATCGCACCTTGTAATCCGTCCGCGCCGCCTTCAGGCGTTCGCGGATCAATTCGACATCGCTTCGCGCCGTCCGCACCCCGGAGGGAGACTTCTTCTGAAAGCAATGCAATACATAAACCGCCTTCTCATAACGTACCGTGTAGGTCACCCGATAGGTGTCGCCACGCGCATCCTCAACCAGCTCGAAAACACCCGGTCCTGCGCCTTTCCAGGGCTTGGCGGATGGCGGCTTCCCGCCCTGCTGCACCACGCCGAGCGCATAACCGAAATCGTCCACCACTGCCTCCGGAAACGCCAGCAAATCCTTCTTTGCCGCGCCTACCCAGTGCAACGGCTTTTCGCGCGGCGCATCGGTCCGGGCCATGGCGATTATACCGTATTCGGGATGTTGGCGCGGGCGGCTCCGCCGCGCACATCAATCATGCCGGTCATGGCTGCATTGTGATCGGGCTTGCCGTCCTTGCCCTTGGACGCGGTCCGGGTTTCCCAGTGGCAAGATTTGTCCGGGATATAGCTGTATTTCTTGCCATGCAGTTTGGCTTCGTCCGCCCTGCCCTCTTCCAGCGCGTCCAGGTATTTCAGGAATAACAGCCAGGAAGTCTGCTCGGTGTAGTCCAGCTCGGTGGTGCAGCCGGCCTCCTTGCGGAGCACGTCGTCAATATTCCTGAAGGCTTGTTCAAACATTGAGCGCGATTCCCTTTGATTGCATCAGCCGTGTATAGCCGGTCTCGACTGACTGTTGAGATAGCGTAATAACGCTACAGAAGTATATTAACTCGATGGCCGGGATTCGTACGCCCGGTGGATAGTCGAATCAACGCATCTGCCGGGCGCCCTGTGGGGCTTCCAAGGAAAGCCCACAAGGCTGTCAGGTGGGAGTGGTCGTCCCGGCCGCGATTCCTGATCGCGGCGAGTATCGCCGCTCCACACAATTCCTACTCCGCCAGCTGTTCCAGCCGCGTGACCACGCGCTTGAGTTCCTCGGCCAGCGGCCCGACCTTCAGCGCCAGATAGCGGTCGGCGATGGAGCGGTAATACCACAGGGTGCCGTCCTTGCCGCCCTTGAAGCGGCTCGAGAGCGTGTCGCCCAAGGCTTCGTAATCCCGCAGGATGGCGTCGGTGAAAACCTAAGGGGCGGCGACGGAGGCCGCCTCAGCTTGAAGTCACCATTTGTGATTTCAAATGGCTTATTCCGCCTACTTTTTACGCCACCACGCATCAAGGCTCCAGGCACCGCCGCCGGCGGCGGCGAAATACAGGAATACGAAGCAGTAGAACACCGCCTGCTCGCCGCCGTTCACCAGTGGATACAGGCTGTGGGGCGCATGCGCCATGAAATACGCGAAGGCCATCTCGCCGGAGAGGATGAAGGCCACCGGCCGGGTGAACAGGCCGAAGAAGATGAACAGGCTGCCGGCGATCTCCAGAAAGCCCGCCAGGCCGAACAGGGAAAACAGCGGCACGTGGCCCATGCCCACCGGGAAGCCGAAAAACTTGGAGGTACCGTGCTCTATATAAAGTATCGCCACCACCAGGCGCAGCACGCTCAACAGGCGTGGTGACCAGGCGTCGAAAAACTGTTTGTTGATCATGAATGGGCTCCTCGGAATTGTTGCTGTTGGTATTGCTTGAGCAGCGCCCTGTCTGGCCTGTACCGGCTGCCCGACCGGATCCCATGATATGACAGCTTTCAGGGCTTGGCGGCCCCGGGAAATGTTTCACCCGCCCAGGGAAAACCCTGATCGCCCGGGCACGCCAGCTGTGGCTGCGGTGCACAGAACGGCGCAAATTCGCGCCAGCGCTTGCGGGCATCGGCATCCTGAGGTTTGTAGAGCAGATAGCGTTGGTAATAAACGTAGGCCACACGGTATTGATTGATGCCACGCGCCGATTCCGCGCCCCATTCCAGCCAGCTCGGGTAATCGGCGTACTGGATGGCCTGGGTATAGAGCCTGAAGGCGGTGGCATAGTCTTTGTCGTTATACGCCAGATTCGCCTGATCGGCCGCTACGTATCCGCCCAAGTCATAAAAGCGCGGATTCTTGTCCACCGACTTGCGCATCTGGTTGGCAAACCGATACATAAGGGTGTAATCACCGTGCCAGCGAGGCTTGAGTGCGTTCATGTAATCGGCCGCCAGCAGATAGCTATTGGGCAGGTGCAGGCGCGATTGTTTATAGATCGCGGTTATCTGTTGCAGGGATCCAAGCTGATTGGCGATTTCCAGCAGCTCGTCGTAAACCGGAAACAGATTGGGATTGATGCTCAGGGCTTGCTGATACTCGATATAAGCGCGGCGATCGAAATTCTGCAGGGCATTGAATTGATCGGGACTGACATCCCTGGCCCAGCCGGTGCCACGGGCATTGCAGGCCATGGCCTCGTAATAATGCGCCAACAGCACATGGGTCCACACGCTCCCGGGCATGGCGTCCTGCATAGCCAG
This sequence comes from Gammaproteobacteria bacterium, assembly GCA_027317045.1. Classification (GTDB taxonomy): domain Bacteria; phylum Pseudomonadota; class Gammaproteobacteria; order Natronospirales; family REEB76; genus REEB76. The sequence goes on along the minus strand of DAHVFI010000064.1, from coordinate 3,895 downwards.
CAGCGGGCGCTCCATGGAATCATCCGGTGAGTCACAGGAAACGATGGCGTCCAGCGCGTCGCGATACACAAACTCATAGCGCGGATCGGCACGGTCGGTCTGATCGAGGGCGTTGAGCGCCGCTTCCAGGGCGGCGTAGCGGCCGGCCTCGAGATCAGCTTTCAGGCTCGGGCCAAGGCCGGCTTTTTCGATTCGCAGTTGTTCTGATTTCAGCAGGAACCGATCCGCGGCTTGCCGCAAGGCCGGCGACAAGGGCGGTGGGCCGTCGGCCGCCTGTTGCGACTCCTGGCAAGCGGATAATGCCGCCGCCATCAGCAGCACAGCACCGATGGCTATCCAGGATGTGGTGCTGCGATTGTGCATGGCTGCTCCCGTTTCAAGCTTCAGTCAACTGTACGACTACATCGCATGCATTCCGGTCCGCAAATGCTGGAATCCACCCGCGCCATCCCCGCCTCACAGGGTCAGTTCTCTAACCGGCTGCCGCGACTCAGGATTGCACCGCCTCGAGGATCGCCCCGGCCAGGTAAAGTTTGCCCCAGGCACGGCCGCTGACTTCCTTCAGCACCCCGGCTTTTTCCAGCATGACCACCGCCTGGCGGGCAGTGGGGTTGGACACCCCCAGAATTTTCTCGGCACGCGCCACGCTGATGTAGGGATTGATGAAAAGTTGGTCCAGCAATGCCTGTACCTTGGATTTGCCAACAAAACGCGCGCGGATTTTTTCGCGCAGATCCGTGAGGCGCCGGGCGCGCAGCACCGCATCTTTGGCGGTCGTCTCGACGCCCGCCAGGAAAAACCGCAGCCAGGCATTCCAGTCGCAATCCGTGCGTACGCGCTGCAACAATTCGTAATAATCCCGCCGGTGTTCCTCTATATAAGCGGACAGATACAAGAGCGGCTGCGGGAGGCGCGCCCTTTCCATGAGAAACAAGGTGATCAACAACCGCCCCACGCGGCCGTTGCCGTCGAGAAACGGATGGATGGCTTCGAACTGTTCATGCAGCAACGCGCATTGCACCAGATCCGGCATGGCATCGTGCTGGTGAATGAATTTCTCCCACTCGCCCAGCGCCGCCTGCATCTCCTGTGGGGGCGGCGGCACATAAGCCGCGGTCGCCAGGGTGCTGCCGGTCGGACCGATCCAGTTCTGGGCGCAGCGGAATTCCCCTGCTGCGGCATGTGCGCCGCGCACGCCCTTCATCAAGCGCGCGTGCAGCTCGCGCACCAGCCGCAGGGACAAGGGCAGTGACTTGAGGCGCTGGATGCCGTATTCCAATGCCGTGACGTAGTTGCGTACCTCGCGCAGGTCCGCCGCCTGGCCTTTGGGGACTTCCGCGCCGGCTTCATCCCGCAGGATATCGGAGAGGCTCGAACGGGTGCCTTCGATGCGCGATGACAGCACCGCCTCGCGGCGGATGTAAGGCGCGATCAGCAGGTGGGGATTGGGCAGCACCCGGCCGAGACCGGCGAGTTCCGAAAGGGCTGCATCCGCCCGCGATAGCGCCAGGGTGAGAGCCGTGTCGTAACCAAGTTCGGCGGGCAGAGGCGCCGGCACAAATGCCCAGTGCCCGCCGGTGATGGGTACCAGTTTGCCGGCTTGCGGACAGCGGAAATCCTTTGAATTCATGGGGTTGAGCGCCTCCAGGTCGGCCGCAGGGACTTTCAAAGCTCTGGCAGCTTTGAAAGCTTATAGCATAAAATTTACAAAGCGTCACGGAGCTTGAAAATACCCCTGCAATCCGGATGCCTGCAGAAGCACCGTGACGAGGCGCACTGCTTTCACAACCATCGGGAACATGGGTTTGGCTATACTCTGGCGGCTTACCCGCCCCGAGAATCACAATTAGGAGCCGTCCATGAGGTACGCCTGTGTTGCCCTGTTGCTTGCACTTGCATTCCCATTCGCCGCGGCGGCCAATCCGCCGCTGTTGTTGCAGACCCCCACGCTTTCCGCCACCCAAATCGCCTTCGCCTACGGCGACGCGATCTGGATCGCGCCGCGGACCGGCGGCGATGCGCACGTGCTGGTGGGCGGCACCGGTCTCGCCAGCGGACCGGTGTTTTCCCCCGACGGCCGGTGGGTGGCCTACACCGGCGATTACGACGGCAACCCCGACGTGTACGTGGTGCCGGCCGCCGGCGGTGAACCCCGCCGGCTCACCTGGTTTCCGGGTCCGGATGTGGCAGTGGGCTGGACGCCGGACGGCAAACGCGTGTTGTTCCGCTCCCACCGGGACAGCACCAACGATTCCAACCAGCTGTTCACGGTGCCGGTGAGCGGCGGCCTGCCGGCGCCGCTGCCGCTGTCCATGGCGGAGTACGGTTCCTATTCTCCGAATGGCTCGCACCTCGCCTACAGCCCGGTGTTCCAGTGGGAGCCGGACTGGAAGGGCTATCGCGGCGGCCAGACCACGCCCATCTGGATCGTGCGGCTTTCGGATTCCAGCGTGGTGAAAATCCCGCGGGACAATTCCAACGACCGCGACCCCATGTGGGTGGGGAACACGGTGTACTTCCTCTCGGATCGGGACGGGCCGGTGACGCTGTTCGCCTACGACACCCAATCCGGCCGCGTCACCAAGCTGCTGGATAATGAGGGCTTCGACATCGATTCGGCCTCCGCCGGACCGGGCGCCATCGTCTATTCCCAGATGGGCGCGCTGTACCTGTTCGACCTCAGCACCCGCAGGGCGACACCCCTCACGCTGCGCGTGGCCGGCGACCTGCCGCAACTGCGGCCGCATTTCGTGAAAGTGTCCAAGGACGTGGTGCACGCCGGCATCTCGCCCACCGGCATGCGCGCGGTGTTCGAAGCCCACGGCGATATTCTCACGGTGCCGGCGAAAAAGGGCGACATCCGCGACATCACCGCCACTCCGGGCGCCGCCGAGCGCGATCCGGCCTGGTCGCCGGACGGGAAAGACATCGCGTATTTTTCCGATGCGTCCGGCGAATACCAACTTTATATCCGCGATCAGGATGGCCTCAAGCCGCCGCGCACCATCAATCTCGGCCAGCCGCCGTCGTTCTTCTATTCGCCGGTGTGGTCACCGGACAGCAAGAAGATCGCCTACAGCGACAAGCGCTTGAACTTGTGGGTCGTGGATCTGAAACATCCAGTGCCGGTGAAAGTGGATACCGACCGCTACGACACGCCGTTGCATGAATTCGACCAGTCCTGGTCGCCGGACGGCCAATGGCTGGCCTACACCAAGCAGCTGCCCAACCACCTGCGCGCCGTGTTCGTGTATTCGCTGGCCAGCGGCAAAGCCACCCAGGTGACCGACGGCATGAGCGATTGCCTGTATCCGGTGTGGGACAAGAGTGGCAAGTATCTGTACTTCACCGCCAGCACCGACATGGGCCTCACCACCGGCTGGCTGGACATGACCAGCGAGGCCCATCCCGTGACCCGCAGCGTGTACGTGGCGGTGCTGCGCCGCGACCTGCCCTCGCCCATCGCGCCGCTGAGCGACGAAGAGAAGCCCGCTGCGCCTGCCAAACCGGCGAACGACAAAGGCAAACAAAAATCCGCGGCCAAAACCGTGACGGTGCGTATTGATTTCCACGACCTCTTGCAGCGCACCCTGGCGCTGCCGATTCCGGCCGCCGATTACGTAGGTCTGTCCGCCGGCAAATCCGGCGAACTGTTCCTGCAGGAAGCGCCGCTGGTGATGATGGGCAATGGCCCGACGCCCCTGAGCGTCGTCAAGTTCGACCTGGAGAAACGCAAGGCCGAGCCGCTGCTGCACGCTGTCAATGATTTCGCCCTGTCCTTCAACGGCGAGAAGATGCTGTACCGGATCAAGGACGACTGGTTCATCGCCAAGACCGCGGCCGCGCCGAAACCCGGCGCCGGCAAACTCAAGACCGCGGACATGCAGGTGTGGGT
>DAHVFI010000046.1 GCA_027317045.1 Gammaproteobacteria bacterium | reverse complement strand
CATCGGTCGCGCTGGTTACCCTCGGGTAAGAGATTTCCGAAGAATCGCGTACCAGAAGCGTCTGGGCCAAACGCTCCATTCTGTAGAGGCAGTGCGGCGGACAGCCGGAAGCCCCCTGCTACCCAAGCGGGGTCATAAACGAATTCGAAGCCGGATCCCACCTCACGTTCCGTGAGGCGGCCGACCAATCGGTCTTTATGCCAGACATGGAGAACTTCGCCGTTCACTTACCTGGGCCGATAGTGAGTTCCGCGTGAACAGTGGCCGGGGCTCCGGGCGTAACGCCACGCGGAATCACCCAGATATCCAGACCGAGCTGCTGGATCACATGGAGGGCCTTGCCGATTTCGGCAGTGCTCTTGCCACGCTCCAGTTCAGAAATGAACCGCGGACCCACACCCGACACACTGGCCGTCTGGGCAACGGTCACGCGATGGAGCCCCTTGCGGTGTTCACGTACCAGCCGTCCTAACTGGGCAGCGGAATCCACGCGACCGTAGACCGGATTTTGGTGACTTTTAGTGGCCATGGTAGCCTCGATTAAAATATTCCCGTACGGGAAGATTATATATTAATAAATAATCAAGGTCAATGAATAATACCGTACGGGAACAATTTAGGTGCCCATCTTAGGCCGAAGCAGGCCCCAGCGCAGGGCCTTGGCCGGCCCCCCCCTACTATCCCCAATACCCACTGGCTAAGTCCACATGCAAACCCACTAACTGCTGGGCAAGGCCGATTACGTCATGGCCAATCCGCCCTTCAACGTGGACGAGATCGACGCCGATAAGGTCGCGCGCGACCCGCGCCTGCCCTTCGGCCTGCCGGGGGTGAACAAGAAGGGCAAGGTCAGCAACGGCAATTACGTGTGGATCTGTACGGCGTTATCAGCCACGAATATTTCGCCTAGACCCCCAATAGGGTCAAGTTGCCCGGGGATACCAGCCTCTCATGTTGCAGTCGCGGTCAATGACCGGCGATGGGCCGCGCGATGAAGGACGGCGCTTTGAGCCGCGCACCTCTGTAGGCTTTCACTTCGCCGAAGCGGCGATGCTGCTCCCAATCTTCACGCGCCGCCTGGATTTCCTCCGCGGTGCGTGCCACAAAATTCCACCAGATGATAATGGGCTCCTCGAATGGCGCGCCGCCGATCAACACCGCGCGTGCCGGAGCTTTCGTGCTGAGTTCGATCCCGCTACGATGAGCGCCGAGGTAGTGGAGTGCACCGGGGATCAGCTGTTTGCCATCGAGTGAGATTTTCCCGTCGATGATAACGAGCGCGTGCTCCCAGGCGGGATTCAGCGGCAGGCGCATCTTGGCATTGGCTTCAAATTTGAGTGCCGCGCCCACCAGCGGTGAGAAAGCGCGCGCCTTGGAACGCTGGCCGGCCAGTTCGCCCATGAACAGGTGTACGCGTCCGCCGCCCGGCTCCAGTACCGGCAAATCTTTGTAATGATCAAAACTGGGTGCCCGCTGGCGTTCCCGGTCTGGCAACGCCACCCACAGTTGCAAGCCATGGAGTTTTCCCGAATTCCGGGCCGGGGTTTCCTCCGCGTGGGCGATAGCCTGGCCGGCGGTCATGAGATTCAGCTCACCGGGGCGTGCCATGCTCGTGCAACCCAGGCTGTCGTTATGCAGTATCTCCCCATCGAATAACCAGGAAACGGTTTGTAGGCCGATATGCGGATGCGGCGCCACGTCCATGGCCTTCCGGTTATTGAAGGACAAAGGCCCATAGTGGTCGAAAAAGCACCAGGGTCCCACCAGGCGGTGCTGCCGGAGCGGCAGTACGCGCACCACTGTGATGCCGCCGCCGAGATCCGCATCGTGGGCGGGATAACTGACGAGTTCAGGCCGGGGTGCAGACTGAGTTTCGAGACTTTTCGGTTCAGGCGATGCCACAAGCTTGCTCATAGGGTTCTCCCACTGAAGGATTCCAAGCGTAGCACCGGGCAGGGGTGCCACCAGTGGCATTAGTGTGTACCCATTCCCCGCGGCATTGTCGGCGGAAGCCTTGTGGCCTTTGGCGCACCGGCCCTTGTTTCCGGATACCCGCTTTCTTCATGCACTATACTGAAACCCGAGGCCAGTATCGGATGACGAAGCGGCTGACTGCAGAGGCGGATACCCATGACCACGGTTTTAATCGCAGATGATCACAGCATTTTCCGGGCAGGCCTGGTCAAGTTGCTACAGACACTGGCCGATGTCCAGGTGATCGCAGAGGCTTCCAGTGGCAGGCAGGCTGTGGAGTTGGCCAGCACCGCTCATCCGGACATCGTGATCATGGACCTGGCAATGGGTGAGGTAAACGGACTGGACGCCACCGCACAGATACATGCGCAGCACGCTGACATACGTGTAATCATTCTATCCATGCATGCCAACGAAGAATATGTGGTACAAGCATTGAGTTCCGGGGCCTCCGCGTACGTATTGAAAGAGGCGACGCCGGATGAACTCAAGCTGGCCATAGAGGCGGTCTCGCGCGGCGGTATTTTTTTAAGCGCCGCCATCTCCAAGCGCGTAGTGGAAGAATATTTTGGCCAAGCCGCGGGAAAGCCCAGCCAGATACAGCACCTAACTCCAAGGCAAAAACAGATTCTGCATCTGATATCGGAAGGCAAGAACGTCAAGCAGATCGCTTTCGAGCTCAAAGTGAGTGTCAAAACCGTCGAGAGTCACCGTGCGCAACTCATGGAACGCCTGGGAATCCCCAATGCTGCGGCGCTGGTACGTTATGCCGCACGGCTTTCCCCGCTTTCAAACAAGTAAGCACGGCGCAATCGCTTCATTAAGACAGCAAAGACAGCAGATCAGTAATTGATGGTCATCACCAGGGGCTCGGCCGGTGTAGCGCTCGCCTTGCTGCGCTGGAGGGGCATTTGGCTATAAACGGGTATTATCTGGGCCGTGCCGTTACCCACACCGGCTACGCTTTCGGAGTTCGCAGTGTTGGCAGAACTGGCCCCTGAGCCGAAACTCACGGCATAGGCGGTATTTCTGGAGCAGCTCAAGGTCACCGCACCCCGGGCTGCGGTGCTACTCGGACTGGCGGCCGGCGTACCACTGGCTAAGTTCTGCATGCCGATGCGGCATTCTCTGATGACATTTACGGAAACCACGAATTGTCCCCGGCCGGTATTCGCCGAGGCCGTGATAGGCGCCAACGCCAGTGTTACTGACAAAGCCGCCAACAGCCAAAAATGAAAATATCTGAACACCTGGCTTTCCTCCAAAATACGCCTGCACGCAGGCTCACGATTAAGCACTGCAGGGCCGTTGCTGGAGGATGGAACGAGGAGCCGCAGGCTTTTCGGAGCATGGTCGCTGCCGAAGGTCTGCTCGCGGCGGTCCCGCCATCCTGGGGCTCAGGCCCTTTAGATCGGTGACTTTGCGTCCCCGCCTTTCGACGGGTTTGCCTTTGTCGCAGGGTTATTTATAGCAAAGGGGGCCGGGATAAACAGTTGGGCAATCCCCGGAAATTATTAGGGATTAATCTGGTACCGGCTTAAGGAGCCTTCGCAGGGCTGGTGAGATCCTGGTTCATGGGCGGCGGGATTGTGGTTGCGGGCGGGTGAATCTCCGCAGGTGCTAACCTATCAGCGTTATCCGGACCGTAATCATCCAAAAAATGAAGACTGCCGAATGAAACTAATCTGGCCTGCGAGTCTGCGCACCTCTCTGTTGGCTTTGGTGATGATATGCATCCTGCCGGCCATAGTGCTCGCGACCTACACGGCTATTCAGCGGTATCACACTTCAATCACCTATGCCTATGGAGTTAGCAGGCTGGCGGCCGATGCGGTCGCCGGCCGCTACCAGAGTCTGGCCTCGAAGAGTCATGACCTGTTACTGGTCATGGCGGCATTACCCGCAGTCAATGCCCCGGCGGGCGAGTGCAGCCGGGCCTTGGCAGCACTACGCGCGCACATGCCTGCATATGACAATTTGGACGTGGTTTCCCCGCACGGCGATATTGTCTGCAGCGCGGTGCCTTTCATGCACCCCGTCAATGTGTCCGACCGGGGCTGGTTTAAGCGTGTGATGCTGACACACAGATTTACCAGCGACGTTATCCCGGAAGGACGCATTACCCATGGTGGGCTGCTGCTTTTCTCGGCGCCGCATTTTGACGGCAAGGGGAAGCTCATCGGCGCAATAAACGCTGCGGCGTCACCTCTGGCATTGGAACCCCCCGCTGACGAGATAAACTTTTCCCGCTACGCCCAAATAACGATATTCAGTGCCGATGGCACGGTGCTGATGTACTACCCAAGGGCGCAAGGTTTCACCGGCAGCAATCAATCACGAGCTGCTTTGTTCAAGGCAGTACAAAGTTCGAAGCGCACTCTCGATCGCGCGCTGCCCGGAATTGACGGAAAGATGCGGTTTTACGCCCTACGGTACCTAAATACTGATGTGCCCGGAGCCGAAATTTACATCGCCAGCGGCATAGATGAGGGCCTCGTAAAACGCCTGGCCTTCCTGCCGTTGGCCCGCGACTTGGCGATCATTGCCGCCATTATGCTGTTAATTCTCGTGTCTACCTGGTGGTTTTCCACGGCATTTGTCAAACGACGCGTGCAGCCTTTGTTGCAGACCTTGCAGCGCATCGGCGCGGGTGAAGCGGGTGCGCGCACGGGTCTTGCGGAAAGCCCCGGGGAAATAGGAGTCATTGCCCGTGGCGTGGATGGCATGGCAGAGAATCTGGAGGCGCGAGTCGCGGCCCAGCGCATTGCCGAGAGCGCCCGCGACACCAGCGAGGAACGCTATGGCGAATTGGTGGAACGGTCCTCCGACACCATCATGGTGCGGCGCATCAACGGCGATCTGACATTCGTGAATGAGGCTTTCTGCCAGATGTTAGGTTACAGCCGTGATGAATTATTGAAGATGCGTGTCACGGATCTGGTGGCCGAATCCAATCTGCGTGGTCACCGGCTGAAGATCGGGCAGTCAGCGCGTTTCGAGTCCTGGATGCGACACAAGGATGGCCATAACGTTCCAGTCGAAGTAACCACCATGCGGCTCAAGAATGGCGATATCCAGTCCATCCAGCGCGATATCAGTGAGCGGCTGGAAGTACAGCGCAAGCTCGAAGAAAGCGAGCGCCAGTACCGCGAACTGGTGGAACAGGCCATGCTGGGGATTTTTGTGCGTCGGCCGACAGGCGAGATCATTTTCGCGAACCAGGCACTTTGTGGTATGTCCGGTTACAGTCGTGCTGAACTGTTAAGTATGCACATTTCGACTCTAGTGGAATCAGATGCCGCTGCGATTCAACGCGTGCAGCAGATAGCCATCGGTGAATACCTGAGCTTTCAGTCACGCTTGCGCCATAAGAGCGGTAGGAGCGTGCACGTGGAGGTTAGTGCTCACCGGCTCGATAACCGGAATCTCCTGCTCATGCTCAATGACGTCAGTGCCCGAGTGATGGCCGAGCAGCGGTTCGCGGATGAGCGCAATTTCGTTTTCCACGCCCTGGACACCCTGCCGGGTGTGTTTTACGTGTTCAATGCCGAGGGACGTTTCCTGCGCTGGAACCGGCAAATGGAAGAGACCACGGGCTACGACATGGAGGAAATGGGACGTATCAGTTCAGCCGACATCGTGCCTCCGGAGCGCCGGGCCAGCTATCGCGAGACAGTGGGAGAAATTTTGAACGGCATGGGTGCGGAAGGTGAGACCGAACTTTATTGCAAAGACGGCAGGCGTATACCTTATCACTATGTGGCGCGTCATTTCGAGTGGCAGGGACAGCATTGCGTGGTCGGCATGGGCGTCGATATGACGGATCACAAGGAAGCGGAACGGCGCGCGCAGATCTATTTGGAGGCGATGCAGCAACTTTCGGCGCGCATTCTGGAAACCCAGGAAGAAGAACGCCGGAACTTGGCCCGTGAGCTGCATGACGAGCTGGGTCAGGGATTGACCGCCGTACTGCTCGGTCTGAGGGAGCTGGCGCACCAAACTGACCCGGATGCCCTGGCAACCCAGATCAAGGCTACGTCCGCCATCATGACCGGCCTTGCACAGGAGGTGCGCGCCTTGTCGTTGAATTTGCGGCCGTCGGTGTTGGACGACCTGGGGCTGGCGGCAGCGGTGCGCTGGTATATCCGGGAACGGGTTGCATCCACCGGTTTGAGGGTGGTCTTGACCATAGAAAAGAATCTGCCGCGCCTGTCAGCAATCCGGGAAACCGCTTGTTTCCGGGTTCTGCAGAGCGCGCTGACAAATGTGCTGCGCCATGCAAATGCACAGGAAGTCCAGGTGGGATTGCATCACGCAGACGGGAATTTGGTACTTGAGATCCACGACGATGGCCGGGGGTTCAAGCTGAAAGCGGCCCGCCAAGCGGCCTTGGGGGGCAAAAGCCTCGGCCTGCTGGGCATGGAGGAGCGCGTACGGCTTGCGGGGGGCAGGTTTGCAATCTCCTCGATTCCAGGGCAGGGCACGCAAATACGCGTCGAACTGCCAGTGGCCTGATCTTGCAGGGCACGATAATGACTATAATCTGCCCACGGCTATTCTGGCCCTAAACCGCAGCTGAATTTAGGGGATTCCCCGATGGTGTTGTCATACTTCGAGTTACAAACTGAACCCCAGAATTACACATGGCCGGGCTTAAGATTTTTGCTCGGCAATTTATATTGAAACGATGCCCAAAATGAAAACACGCACATTGCCGGCATGAGACGCTCATGAGAGTGGTGCTGGTGGATGACAATGCATTGTTTCTCAATACCTTGTCGGAACAATTGTCACGAAAACCTGGAATTCAAGTCGTTGGCAGTGCCAACAACGGCGGCGACGGCTTAATGTTGGTTGCGGAACTCAACCCGGATGTGGTGATCGTGGATCTCGCCATGCCGGATATAAGCGGCCGGGAGGTGGCGCAGCGTTTGAAAAGCGGCTTACACCCGCCACGGGTAGTGGTGCTTTCCCTCTACGATGAACCCGAATATCGGGAAAGCGCGCAACTCGTGGGAGTGGATGCCTATATCGTGAAGGATGCAGTACATACAGATCTAATGCCGCTTTTATCCCGCCTTATGACCCGAAAGGCGGCAGCATTGGGATGCTGAAACGCCGAATTTGCCTCCGACATCCGCATGATGTTTCTACAAGAGTGTTGATAATGACGACCAAGACACATAGCGAAGAAGCCAGCACACCTGAGTTCAACGAGAAACAGGAAGTAGCCCGGCTACTGGCCAAATTTACCTTTCTGCCGCGTTTCTCCAGCCAGCTGGAAAGGCTGTTCCTGCTTTCCTATGCTCACCATCACCGTGCGCGCATGCGCATTACTCTGGCGTTCGGCTTGCTTTTGTACTTATTGGCCGGGATTCTTGATCTGCATCTCGACCCCGCGGTCCGGAATAGCCTGTGGCTGATCCGTTATGTGTTGACCGCACCGCTCATCGCGGTCGCTCTGGGAGCGGCATTCTGGATGAAGCGCGATGCGGCGTTGCAGGTGGTATACGCCGTGGCGGTCGTGGCGGCGGGAGCCGGGACAGGGTTGGCGGTATTTCTCTATCCGCAAACCGCTGCCCATGGTTACACACTCAGCCTGTTCATCATTTTGTTTTATATTTACGTGATTTCCGGCATGCGCATCGGCTATGGGTTGCCGAGCGCCCTGTTGGTGACCGGCTGGTATCTGGTCGGCGCATTCCTGAGTGAGCCGTTCTCCGGTGCCGCTGATAGCATGCCGATTGCCCAGCTGATGGTCGTCAATCTGGTGGGTATCTATGCGGGTTATCGTTTGGAACGGGAAGCGCGCCGCAGCTTTCTGCATGGCAGGATGGTGAGGCTGCTGAATGATGAAATGGTGGAACTGGCGGGGGTTGATGAACTCACCGGACTTGCGAACCGGCGGCGTATGGATGAGTTTTATGCCAACACCTGGGCCAGGGCGCAGCGCGACAAGGCAGAATTGACCCTGTTGCTCGTGGATGTGGATTATCTGCGGCTCCTGAATGAGCATCTCGGCCGCCACATCGGCGATATTTGCCTGCGCAAGCTGGGGACCGTCATCCAACATTACCGGAAACGCGCCGGTGACCTTGCCGCCCGCTATGAAGGCGGGAAATTCCTGGTGGTTCTTTACGCCTGCGGCGAACGCCACGGCCGGACGATCGCAGAGCGATTGCGTCAGGATATTGAGAGCCTGAATCTGATGAACCCCGCATCGCCCGCGGGTTGGACCGTAACCGTGAGCATCGGCGTGCATACCGTGGTACCCACGCGTAACCAAAGCTCCGCCAGCGCCATGCTGTCGGTGGAAACCTTGCTGTACATGGCAAAAAAACACGGACGCAATTGCGTGGTGAGCGACAAGGATGCGGCCACGGGGAAGGCCGCCGCTATTGAGGAAGCCGCATCCCAGTCGGACAAAACCCAGGTGTTGCCCAGATCCGAAGTCGCCAGGGCACTGTGAACACCCCTGGGAATGATCAAAACTCAATACAGTCAAAGGTTGTGTTGGTAGTCACGTCCGTTTCGTAGTTAACGTCCTGCCTGGCGAAGCCGAATAATTGCAGAAAATCCCGTTTGTATCCTGCGTAGTCGGTGATCTCGAAGAGGGTTTCGTTGCTGACCTGTGGCCACAACACCTTACAGGACTGCTGCACGTCAGCGCGCAGCTCCCAATCGTCCAACCGTAAGCGACCCTGTTCATCGGTTGCGGGCGGTCTGGCATCTTGTGGATAGAGATATTCCCGAAACAAGCGATTCTGCTGTTCAATCGTGCCCTCGTGTAGTCCTTTGTCCTTCATTATTCGAAATACCATGGCGAGATATTGCGGTATTACCGGGATCGCGGCACTCGCTTGAGTAACGACAGATTTCATTACCGCAACATAGGCACCCAGACCGTGAGTAAGGAAACGTTTGCGAATGGCTTTGGCGGTGTCTTCGAGATGCTGCTTCGCGCGGCCGAGGGTCCCATGCCGGTAGATAGGCCAGGTGACTTGCGTGCCGATATAGCTAAAAGCTACGGTTTTTGCGTTCTGTGCCAATACTCCCGCGTTGCTTAATGCCTCGATCCAGAGGGTCCAATCCTCGCCTCCCATGACAGCGACGGTGTCACGGATCTCTTGTTCCGTTGCAGGCTCGATAGAAACGTCGACCAGCATGTCGCAATCGGTATCAATCGATTTCGCCTTATAGGCACCGCCAATTGGTTTCAGCGCGGAGCGGATGAGCTCTCCGGTATCCGGCAGGCGACGCACGGGAGCAGCCAACGAATAAATAACCAGGTCGACCTGGCCACCCATCTCCCGCTTGATTAGATCGATTGCGCGGGCGCGCGCTGCATGCGAAAAAGCATCGCCATTGATGGATTTGCTCTGCAAACCGGCTTGTTTGGCAAACTTGTCGAATGCCGCCGAGTTGTACCAGCCTGCGGAGCCGGTTTTGACGTTGCTGCCGGGCTTCTCAAAGAACACGCCGAGCGTCGCAGCGCCAAACCCGAAGGCCGCCGTGATCCTGGCGGCCAGACCGTAACCTGTGGAGGCACCGATTATCAATACACATTTCGGTCCATCCGTGCGCGTACCCAGGGCTTTCGTGGAGTTGATCTGTTCAAGTACGTTCATCTCGCATCCCACCGGGTGGGCCGTGGTGCAGATGAAGTGCCAAACTTTGGGTTTGATGATCACGCAGGTTCCCCTCGGCGCGGCCGAGCGCTCATTCTAACTTACGTGCCCCCGGAAAGAGATCGTCCATATTTGCTTGAGCGGGAGCGACGGCATAGGTTGTGCCAAACGGCGATACTCAGCTGGTGCTGCGCTTGAAAATCCAGGCGAGCATGACGCCGAATGTCAGGTCATGGGTGCGGCTTACCAGCGGGCTGTTGACGAAGCTGGCGCCGGCCAAGCTTGTGTAGCTGATGAACGAACCGTACACCATATCTCCGCGGTGTAGGCTGCCGCCCGCTGAAAGCGTGTAACCGCCGTAGCCCCCTGGGGCGGTGTAGGTAGGGCGTTCCGGGTTGGCGTACTGCGGTGCCACGCCATAGATGTACTGGAAATAATCCTGATTGCCGTAGATGAGAGACACGCCGGAATCAATGCTGAAACCATGAGCGTCGTCACCCACGTGATGCACAAATTCCACGCGCGGCGCGAACACGAAACCGCGGTGGTGCAGAGTAAGCGCATGCGCGCCGACAGCCGCGCGCAGCGGCAATACAGCAAATACCTGTGTAGTTTTCTCGAAATTGTTCCAGATGCGGTAACGCAGCGCCGGTCCGGCTTCGCCGATCCAGTCCAGGTTCGGCATGTCCTGGCGTTCATGGTCGCGGGATGAATCCACGGCCACTGAGCCGGCGAAATCCACTTCCAGGGACAGACGCTTGCCACTCAGCAATTTTCCCCGTACCTGATCGCGGTTCACGTCCAGGTAACGGCCGTGATAGATGACATATGGAAACGGCAACAGCAGCGTGCGGTGCCCGTCCGCGCCCGGATAATCCGGAAAACGGATGCCGCCAAGCCCAAGGCCGATTTCAAATTGGATGCCTGCGATTCGCTTTGCCCGGACGCATGTGCCGCAAGCGGTGCCAACACACACAATATGAAAAAAAGAAATGTGATTAAAGAGAAAGAAGATAAACGAACCGCTTCGACCCCAAGCGGCCATGCATGCATCTAGGCCGGGTCCACCGGCGTGGTGCCACCGCTGAAATCCGTTTTCGCCTGCGCCAGCCGGTAACGGTGTTCGGCATGCCAGCGCCGCAGGTTGCACAGTACGGTCCCGGCATAGATCAGGCGGAAGAATTGCAAGCGCCACCATACCCTGCGTGAATCAAACAAATCGCCGGCCAGCATCGAGATTATCCCCTGCTCGACATTCCAGAGATTGCGTGGATTGCGGAATATTTTCTGCATCACCGGTGAATTGAAACGGTAAATGAAGAAGGCGAAGCGGCGCATGCCGGCCCGCAGGCGCTGCTCCAGACGTTGTTGCAACGCCGTTTCACGTTCCGGTTTATGCAGCGCGGTATCAACCACTGCGGCGGTTTGTTCGGCTCCACTCATGGCGAGATATACGCCTGAAGAAAACACCGGGTCGAGGAAGGCGAAAGCATCTCCCACCAACATCCAGCCGGGACCGCCGATGGTACTGGCATCATAGGAATAATTGCCGGTGACGCGCACCTCGTTGCCGATCAGGGTGGCTTGCCCGAGCCGCGCCCAGAGCGCGGGATTGAGTTTGAGCGTATCAAACAGGAACTCGTGGGTGCGCCCGCGACGCCGCTTCAGATAATCCGGGCGGCACACCGCTCCGACACTCATCACTCCATCCGGCAAGGGGATCATCCACATCCAGCCGTACCCGAAATTGTAGATACTGATATTGCCGGCATCATTGCCGGGACGGTATACGGCGCCGCGGAAATGGCCGAAGATCGCGGCGCTCTGGTGTTCGACATTTTTTCGTCTGAGCCGCTTGCGACTGGCAAGAAAGGCGTCGCGGCCGCTGGCATCGAGCACATAGTGGGCCTGCACCCGGTACGTACGGCCGTCTTCTACACGGACCTCAGCCAGCGAATCGCGCGGTGCGCGCTGCTCCAGAGATATTATCTCTGCGCCTTCACGCGCATCCACGCCCTGGGTACGCGCATGCTCGAACAGCAGCTGGTCAAAATCCTGCCGCCAGACTTGAAATGCGTGTGGCGGACTGTCGCCCAGTGCCTGGGCGAAGGGGTAGGTGTTGTAACCGTCGGCATTGTCAGCCTCAAAATCCGCACCCCGTTTATACACTCCAAGTGCACGCACCTTATCCAGCACACCCAAGCGCTCAAGCACCGGCAGGTTCATGGGCAACAAAGACTCGCCGATGTGGAAACGCGGATGGCGCGCTTTTTCCAGTTGTATGACCGACCATCCGCGCCTGGCCAACAAAGCCGCCGCCGTACTGCCACCGGGACCGCCCCCAATCACCAACACGTCGCAACGTTCGTCATCGATGCGAGTTGCCTGCTCGTGGCCCATATCACCCACCCGCCGCACAGCCAAGGGCCATAAAACACCGCTCGTAACAGCCCCGCATACGTCGCCTCCCGCATTTGAATCTGATATCGTTGTTTTTGGATAAAAACATAATCTAAAGACGCATCGGTGCTTCTGCGCCCGATCGTTTGGATACCCCGGACTAATCCCGCCCGTTAATTCCTTAGAATCCACCCACAAGGCATAACGGCATGGCTCATAGCGTTGAACTATACTCCTGCCAGGTAACTGCGAGTGACCTCGCGCGCCTGGAAGCAGGCTATCTTCATCGTCTGCATACCGAAGAGTCAGCTCGTTACCGGCGGTTTACGTCGCTGCGGCGCAGACTGGCATGGCTGGCCGGGCGGGCTTTGGTATTGGAAGCGCTGCCGCAGGTTCTTGGCCAAGTCGACGGGCACGAGCTGCGCACGGGTAGCAACGGAAATATCACCTATGCGGATGCGCCCATACATCTGAGCCTGAGCCACAGTTGTGGCCTGGTGGCCTTGGCTATCGCGACGGTTCCAACGGGCATGGATGTGGAAAGGGTGTGTATGCGTTCAGTCGTCGCGCATCCGCAACAAGTGTTTACACCCGCTGAAGCTGCACATGTTGCACAGGTGGGCGCGCCTGAGCGGCCACGACTGTTTTACCGTTACTGGACGCTCAAGGAGGCCGTTTGCAAGGCAGCGGACCTCTCTATCTGGGAGGGTCTTGCGGCAGCACGATTTGATCTGCACTCGGCGCCGGTCTTCACTGGCACGACTGCACGGCTGAAGGGTCCCTGGCGGTTCTGGTCGGCGGGTATTGATACTTGCTGGCAACTGGCAGTCGCCGGCCATGCGGCGTTGCCGGTACCGGCATTTACGGCTTGGCGCATATCGCTGCCGGGTTCGCGAGAGAAATTGGAGTTGGACGCGCTTTGCAGTTTTGCACACGGGTGATGTTAGTGGGTTTAACGTGAACGGCTCTTGGGAGAAGCTGTTTACGTGATGACAGAAGATCGGTCTATGCCACAATACCCCCGCTTGGTAATCGCGGATGATCGGGGAAGGCAGTGACTGAGGGAATTGGGAGATTTTGCATTGGCCGTTGGTCCGCCTGGGCTCCGGGTGTGCAGGATCTGTCGGCTTGGCATGCCTGGATCAGGGGAGCCAGGTTCGAAGCGCCGGATCAACAACCCGACGTGAGCTTTCTGCCGGCGCTGCTGCGTCGGCGTCTGGATCGCGTCGGCCGTATGGC
>DAHVFI010000045.1 GCA_027317045.1 Gammaproteobacteria bacterium | reverse complement strand
GTCTCCTTTTACGAAGGCCGGCCAGACCTGAAGCCCTGGCACCGCACCCGCCGTTTGGGTCAGCCGGTGGAATTGCGGCTGGATCACATCATGGCCTCGGTGTCGCTGCCGGCGCTCTTTCCGGCGATACGCCTCGGCCGGGAATACTTCGGCGACGGTTCGCTGCGCCAAGCGGCGCCTCTCAGCCCGGTCGTGCATCTGGGCGCTGATCGCATCCTGGTGATCGGGGTGCGTAATGAACAGCCCACTAAACTGCCGGCGGAAGGCGAGACGGTACCGTATCCGCCTCTCGGCCAGATCGCCGGTTATCTGCTGGACGTGATCTTCAGCGACAGCGTGTATGCGGATCTGGAGCGCTTGCAGCGCATTAATACCACCATTGGGCGCATGTCGCAGCAGGAGTTTCACGAACAACCGCTCAAAATCATTGATACTCTGGTGATCGTGCCGAGTGCGGACATTCGCGACATTGCGCGACGCCATATCTATGAATTTCCGCAGAGCATGCGCCTGTTGCTGCGTGCCATGGGTGGTCTGCATAAAACCGGGAGCCAGCTGCTGAGCTATCTGTTATTCGAAGCCGGATATTGCCAAGAGCTGATAGAACTCGGCCGCAAAGATGGACTCGCCCAGGCAGACAAGATCCTGCAGTTCATAGCAGGGAGCGCGCATACAACTGGCTGAGGCGGTTTATTTCAATTCGTTATGTCTCACCAGCACATCGCGACCCAAGTCGCGGAAATGGGCGGCAAGCTTTTCAACCACGTAGACGGAGCGGTGGTAGCCGCCGGTGCAACCCACGGAGACCGTAAGATATTGGCGGTTGGAGGACTCGAACTGTGGAATCCAGTGTGACAGCAATGTCCTCAGGTCCTGAATGAAACGCTGCCCCACCGGACTGTCTTCCAGATACTGCGCAACCGCCGGATCCTTGCCGGTGAGCGCCCGGAGCTTGGGTTCCCAATAAGGGTTGGGCAGGCCGCGGGCATCGAACACGAAATCCGAATCCCCGGGCAGGCCATGGCGAAAACCGAAGGACTGGAACAACAGGGATAGTCCACGGCGCTCGCCGCGATGGATGCGGGCACGCACCAGTTCGCGCAACTCGTGTACGGAAGTGCGAGTCGTGTCCAGCACCACATCGGCCTCATCCGCGATGGCACCCAGCAGCTCGCGTTCCGCGCAGATGGCCTCCAGGAGTGAACGACCCTCATTAGCCAGCGGGTGCGGGCGGTGCGTTTCGTTGTAGCGCTTTACCAGCACACCTTCCTCGGCATGCAGGAACACGATCTCGCATTCAATGCCTTTGGCGCGCAGGCGGTGTACGGTTTCAGGTACTGATTGGATGTCCTCGATACGGTTGCGCGCATCAATACCGATGGCCATATCGTGATAAGCCGGATCGCTGCTCAACAGGGTCACACTCACGAAATCCTGCAGCAGCCCGGCGGGGATGTTGTCCACGCAGTAGTAATCCAGATCCTCCAGCATGTGCAGGGCCACGGATTTGCCGGAACCGGACAGGCCGCTCAGGATGACGAGACGCATGCTTTTCCCATAATGTCGGTGGCGGTATTGAGCATGACGCTAGCATACCCGCTGACGCTGCGCACGCAGAAAAACGGCGCATCCTGGGAGGCGCCGTTCCGGTCTGGCAAGGGCTTGATCGAGCTAGAGTGTGACATCCGTGCGCACGCTGGCACGATCGTTGTGACCAGTGAGTTTTTCCTTATACTTTTTGATTTGCCGGTCGAGTTTGTCGGTGAGGGCATCGATGGCGGCGTACATGTCAGTATCTACCGCATCGGCGAAAATCTTGCCGTGATTCACTTGCAGCGTGGCTTCGGCCCTGTGTTCCAGCTTGGACACTGTCAATATCACATGGACGCCGGTGGCATGATCAAAATGCCGCGCCAGTCTTTCGAATTTATTCTGCACATAATTGCGCAGAGCCGGGGTGATGTCCAAATGATGGCCGGTGATGTCGATTCGCATGCTTTACTCCTGATGTTCCTCATGTTGTCACCTCATTGTGAGGCGTTTACGTTTGTGGGCGGGGGGAATGGTCATGGACTCACGGTATTTGGCGACCGTGCGTCGGGCCACGCGGATGCCGCGGCTCACAAGCTCCTTGGTAATGCGATCATCGCTCAATGGATTGTTTGGATCCTCCTGGATCAGCAGTTTGCGGATCAAGGCGCGGATGGCAATAGACGATAGCGCACCGCCATCATCTGTTGACAATTCATTGGAGAAAAAGTGCCGGAAGGCGAGGGTACCGCGCGGCGTAGCCAGGTATTTGTTGGCGACCACCCGCGAGATTGTGGATTCATGCAGTCCCAGTTCCGCTGCCAAGTCCTTGAGCATCAGCGGCTGCATGGCCTCCTCGCCGGAGTCGAGGAAATCCACCTGATGGCGCACGATGGATTCAGCCACGCGCAGCAGGGTCTCATTGCGCATCTTCAGGCTGCGAATCAACCAGCGTGCCTCCTGCAGTTGGCGTCCCAGATCAGCATTCTTACCGTTGCGCCGCCGGCCAATGGCCGCGGCGTACATGGCGTTGACACGCAGACGTGGCGCGGTGGCAGGATTGAGTTCCACTACCCAACGGCCGCCGCGGCGCGACAGCACCACATCCGGAATGATGAAGTCCACGGCGCTGGAGGCCAGCGCGGTGCCGGGGCGGGGGTTGAGTGACTGGATGAGGGAGATGGCCGCGGCCAGTTCGTCGTTGCTGGCATTCAACTGCCGGCAAAGTTGTGCATGCGCATGATCCGCGAGTTCCTGAAGATGTGCGGCCACCAGCCGCAATGCCAGTTCTTGGCTGGCAGAAGGTTCCAGCTGGCGCAGCTGGATGCTTAAACATTCGCCCAAGTCGCGGGCTGCTACCCCCGGCGGATCCAGGGTCTGGAGATGGTGCAGCACCGCTTCCATTTCCTCCGCGTCCGGGCTGTTGCCATTGTCGCCGAAGGCTTGGCGCAAATCATCCAGGCTTGCCGTCAAATAACCGTCCTCGTTGAGGCTATCGACAAGCAGGGCGCCGATAGCCGCGTCGCGGGCGCTCAGATGAGCCAACTCCAGCTGCTGGCGAAGATAGTCCTGCAGACTGATATCCACGGGCGCCGTCGGCTCGGGAAAATCCTGTTCACCGCCACTCTCCCAAGATGGAGCAAGTTCGGCACTATCCCATTCCGCAACGGGCGATTCTTCGGGTACCTCAGAGGTCTGCTCTTCTTGTTGCTGGTCGGTCGTGGGCGGTAACTCGGTGGTTTCGTCGGAGGGCGGGGATTCATCGCCATCCTCGGCCTTTTCCAATAGCAGGTTATGGTCCAGCGCCTGCTGCACCAGGTCACGCAATTCCAGGGCGGACATCTGCAACAGTCCCAAAGTCTGCCGCAATTCTGGAGTCATGGCGAGACGCTGGGTTTGGTGCAGGCCTAAAGACGTTTTCAAAATTCTGAATCCTTATTGCAAACAATGAGTTGGTGGTTCTGTGGCCCTTCCGGAGGGGAAGGGCCACCCGCTGCCACCCCGGTCACCTGTAGTCGGCCGCAGAATGCTCGGACCCTAAGATATAGTTATAGCCGAAAATTTTCCCCCAGGTAGACCTCCCGCACCCGTTGGTCGGCAAGGATGGTTTCTGGCGGGCCGGCGGAAATGACCTCGCCGTTACTGATGATGTAGGCGCGCGAGCATATCCCCAGGGTTTCGCGCACGTTGTGATCGGTGATGAGCACGCCGATATTGCGGGCCTTCAGGTGCTCGATGATGCGCTGGATATCAATGACGGAAATGGGATCTATCCCCGCAAAGGGTTCGTCCAGCAGCATGAAAGCCGGATCGGCGGCCAGCGCCCGGGCGATCTCCACGCGCCGGCGTTCACCGCCGGAAAGCGACAGACCCAGGGAGTCGCGCAAGTGGGCGACGTGCAGTTCATCCAGCAGTTCTTGCAGGCGTTTTCCGCGATCCACACGCTTGAGCCCGGGACGGGTTTCCAGAATAGCCAGGATGTTGTCCGCCACCGTCAACTTGCGGAATACTGATGCTTCCTGGGGCAGGTAGCCGAGA
>DAHVFI010000044.1 GCA_027317045.1 Gammaproteobacteria bacterium | reverse complement strand
GCTCTCCGGTAACCGCAATTTTGAAGGCCGCATTCACCCCGAAGTGAAGATGAATTTTCTGGCATCGCCGCCGCTGGTGGTGGCCTACGCCCTCGCCGGGAGCATGCACTCTGATCTGCTGAATGCACCGCTGGGCGCCGGCAAGGACGGAAAGCCTGTCTACCTCAAGGATATCTGGCCCAGCCAGAAGGAAATCTCCGATCTTATCGCCGCCAACATTGATTCCGGCATGTTCATAAATGTTTACGGACAGGTCTTCAACGGCGACAAAAACTGGGACGGCCTCAAGGTACCGGCAGGTGAGATTTATCATTGGGACGAAGATTCCACCTATGTGCGCAATCCTCCTTACTTCGACGGCATGCGCATGCAGCCAAAGTCCGTGGATGACATTCACGGTGCGCGCGTGCTGGCGTTGCTGGGCGACTCCGTGACCACCGATCACATCTCGCCGGCAGGCAACATCAAGAAGGACAGTCCGGCCGGCAAATACCTGATGAAACACGGCGTACAGCCGAAAGATTTCAACTCCTATGGCTCGCGCCGCGGCAACCATGAAGTCATGGTGCGCGGTACTTTCGCCAATATCCGCCTGCGCAACCTGCTGGCGCCGGGAACCGAAGGCGGCGTCACAAATTACCTACCCAGCGGCGAGGTCATGAGTATCTATGATGCCGCTATGAAATATCAAAACGACAAGACGCCGCTGCTGGTCATCGCCGGCGAGGAATACGGCAGCGGTTCCTCGCGTGACTGGGCCGCAAAAGGCACCTTACTCCTCGGAGTGCAGGCCGTCATTGCCAAAAGCTTTGAGCGCATTCACCGCTCCAACTTGATCGGCATGGGCGTGCTGCCGCTGCAATTCCACAAGGGCGAAGATGCCAAATCACTGGGGCTGACCGGCAAGGAAGAGTTTTCCATCGAAGGTTTGGAAAACGGCAATGCCAGGGAAGTGAACGTTAAGGCCATGAGCGCGGACGGCAAAACCGGGAATTTCAAGGCTCGCGTGCGCCTCGATACGCCCAAGGAGCGGGATTACTACCGCAATGGCGGCATTCTGCAATACGTCCTGCGCCAACTTGCTGCTTGACGACCAAGTTATGGGTTTTATAATTGCACAAAACATCGCCGCCTTCCCGGAGATGGCGGCGATTTAGCTGAGTTGTCGCTTAAAATTCTTCAGTATTTTGCTTCTGCGGTCTTCCATACCTGCGCCTGCCATTTGCCTGAGGCCGTAAATTTGGCGCCGATATAGTAGGCTTTACCAGCCTCTGCACTGAGCTTCAGCTCATGGGTTTCCTGGCCGTAGACAGCGCTGCGTTCAAGACCCGGAACATCGGCAAGATTCACCGTTCCCAGCTTAATCTTGAATATATATACGCCGGGCTTGATCCAAAGTACGCCCTGGTTTGAGCGGTTGGTGAGTTTCCCATCTACCGCCCAGATTTTTACAGGCCAGATCTGTTTGGCACTCTGATTGACATTTAAATACAGCACTGCGTGGGGTTCGTTGCGGGAACCCACAAAGGGCGCAGCCGTAGCTGCAACACAGAGCATCGCCAGCACCAAGCCAGCCAGCCATCCAAACACCATGGTTTTCATCGTGCACCTCCTCCGGGTCCGCTCCGGAACTTAGTCAACTTAAAGTATAGACTAAAACTACGAAAATATACGTTTAACTGTATTCATCCACGTTCCACCGGGCGGGAGGGCTCGCGTATCCACTCGCTCCAAGAACCTGCATACAACCTAGCGCCCCGCATCCCCGCGACCTCCATAGCCAGCAGGTTATGGCAGGCGGTGACCCCTGAGCCGCACATACACACGGTTTCAGCGGGCAAAACGCCTTGCAAGGCAGCCTCAAAGCGCTGCCGTAGCGCCCCTGAAGATTTGAAACAGCTATTCTCAGAAACGTTCCCCGCAAAGGGCAGGTT
>DAHVFI010000035.1 GCA_027317045.1 Gammaproteobacteria bacterium | reverse complement strand
GGATAATGAAGAAAATGCCGAGAGTGACGAAGGCCATGGTCTGTAAGGTAAATGCGTCAAGCTGTATTGTTGATTCGTCGTTACCATTGCGGTCAACCATCTTGGCTGCGATTGCCCCTGCTAGAATCCAGACGATAATCCCCAGGACGATGGGCGCCAGCAACACCGCGCTTTCCCAAAGAGGGAACCATTTGACGGTTACTGTCGATCCATAGTAGCTGATGCTCTGTGCAAGCATCGGCAGATTACCGATGCCTTCGAAGATAAAGAAAACCGCCAGTACCCGCAGAGCTATCTTGGAGAGAGATTTGAGGTTCATGGTTTACCCCCATTACAAAGAACACGCAGTCAAGCTTGCAGGCCGGGTGGCTGAAATTCCTTACGGACCGATTCTGACAGCAGCTTCACCAAGATCCATCCGTACAGCGCGACGAACACGGCGCCGAAAATCATGAGAATGGCCATGAATGCTGAAGCCACAGCTCGGGCTCCCGGCGGCAGGGTCGGGTTGCTTTGCAGCCCGACCGTCTGAACCATGACGATGACGAATATGCCCATCAGCAGGTACATCGAGCTCCAGCCAATGCCCAGGATCATCATGATGATGTATGAAATCCGCGCCCAGTTTTTGCGCAGCAGCAGGCCGATGGATGACACCAGCACCCAGGTGCCCAATACGAATCCCATCAAGAACATGCCACGCAGATAGGCGACGAACAATTCGGGATTTTGAGGGACTTCCCCCACGTGCATCTGGGCGGGCGGCATCAGGGATTGCAACGGCACAAACAAAAGAATACCGAGCTCCAGCATCCCCAGGCCCGACAACACGATGAATATCCAGGCCACCACGGTAATGAACGCCGATCGCTGTTGCATGACACTCCCCTGGTGCAATCTGCGATGATAGTATCCTCTGTGTCTATAAATATTACATGAGGTGGAGCATGACGGCCCGCCCGATTTCAATCACGGTCATTGGCTGGATTCTGATCGTTTTTGGGGCCTTCGGTGTGCTGGGGATACTGGTAACGGCGGCCATGTGGAACAGCCCCCTCATGCAACAGATGCTAGCGCGGGTTCATGCTCCCATACCCGTCCAGATTGCTGTCGGTGTGACTGGCATGATCATACGGCCAGCATGTGGCATCGCCCTGTTGCTGCGGCAAAACTGGGCCCGGTTCCTGTATGTGGGCTGGTCGCTGTGTGCCTTTGCGTACACCATCGTTAGCAGTCCGTACACGCCCCTGATCTTGATTCCATCAGTAGTGCTCACCCTGGTGATCGTCTATTTCCTGTTTACACCCATTGCCAGGCAATATTTCACCGGCAACGGGGCGCAGGCAAAAGTCTAGTTCTGTGCAGATTATGGACGGATGGCAGTTTTGGGAAAGCCGGGATTGATGGATTCGCGAGGAGAGATCAAAGATATTCGCTCTTATCCCATTTCCTCTCGGAATTTAACCGCCCCTGATCTTGCGCGCAAAAAAGAACGCCGGCGATGCAACATCGCCGGCGCTCGCGGGATTTCTGCTAGCTTGTCAGTAGGAAAGCACGCAGCCGCCACTATCACTGTTGAACGCGTTGCTCCACAACGACTGCACCGGGAAGGTGGAACCGTCCGGGAAGGTCACGTCCGCCGAAGCGCCCTGACCCGACGAAATCCAGGCGCACTTGTCGCCGATCTCCGAGCCGTTGGAATCGAGCCAGCCGGTGCTCGGGAACTGATCCGTAACCGTCTCGGCCGCCTCATGACCCTCGACAATGGTGATGCCGGCATCGGCGCCCAAGCCATTGAAGTTGGCGCCGCAGCTTGCGCCCGCGTCGGTGATATACGGCAGGTTGGTGTAGGCGACGTTGCCGTAAGTCGAACTGGTGGAGCTGTGCCACGCGCAGTATTGCCTGCCGAAGCCACTCGAGCTGTTCCCCGTCGCGGTCGCAATCACGTACTGCACGGTGTTATTGCTGCCAGCGGCCGTGTTGCCGAAATACTGGGCCGCACGCACCGCCTCGGCGGCCAGCTGCGACTGTTTCGGATGGGTCGGCGCGGCCGAGCCGCTGTCATACCAGTAGCCATAGAGCATGCCCGCCTGGTTGCCCGCGGGTATACCGGCGCCGTTGCAGAATACGGTGCCGCTGGCCACGCCCTGGCAGTACTGGGTAACGGTGTTCAGCCAGGAACTGCCGCCCACGCTGGCAAGAAAGGATTCCAAAAGGGCCGCTTCGCCGCTCGGGTCGTTGTTGACCCACTGCGAGCCCCAAAAGATCAGATAGATGGTCGGCGCGGTCTCGACGCCGATCCCGCCAGTGCCGCCGTGGTAGCTCAGGTTGTTCGAACCACCGCCGCCCCCCGGCTTCCCATGGGACCCACGGGCCGCACGCCTGCTCTGCGCTTGCTCGACGGTCGGATAAATAACGACCGGCCGTTGGCCCGCTTCGATGTATCTCACGGCACTGGTCGTGCCATCGGTGGCCATCGGCTGCGCGCCGGCGGCCATACCCACCAGCAGCGTTAATGAAAGTCCCGTTAAAAACTGCCCCGAACGTTTCATAAACGTCTCCTCTATGGTTGATAAATCACAAGTAGGCTTTTGTTGTGAGCGCGGCCGACGAGTGCGTCCGATCCCCCCGCTTGCAAATGCAATACACAACCCTTGCGCCGGCTACTCCCCCCGGCCACATGGCCGAGGACAGCGCCCAGCGCCGCTTTCAGGAGCAAATTGGATCTTCATGAACCCCTGATTGCGTTACAGAAAA
The DNA here is from genome assembly GCA_027317045.1 of Gammaproteobacteria bacterium. Lineage (GTDB taxonomy): Bacteria > Pseudomonadota > Gammaproteobacteria > Natronospirales > REEB76 > REEB76. The sequence continues at coordinate 1,395 of DAHVFI010000035.1, read as the reverse complement.
CCGGCACCGGGCGCCGGATTCGCGCTGGCCTTATCCTCCTTAATTACCGGAACTCCGTCCGGCGGCAGCGCGCATGACTGTGTATAGCAAATTTACGGCGGGTTGCAAGTGCATTTATGTAGCAACCGGAAAGGGGGAGCGGGAAAGTCGGTGTTCCCCCGGGCATGGGAGTCCAACCGGATTAACGACTTAGGAGGGATACCTCGTGGGCCGTTGAGAAAGGGGACTGGACGGCGGAAGCGTTGCTTACCGGCAAAATCCCCGGGGCAGGCCGCCACTCAAGCATTCCTGCGCAGGAAAGTCACTGTCTATCGTCAACCGATTTGAGACATAACGAGTGTTTTCTCAAGGATACGTTTCGGTATTCATGCGTAAGAACCGGCGCCGTGTGCCGGCAGAACTCTTCAATACTCCAGTGATTGCCGGGGTCTCATTACGCTGATACGAAACAGCCATGGCGAATCCGTGACTAAAGTTGCTGTTCGCTCCAAGCAGATACAGGTAGGACCCGGTCGCCCCGGAGAATTGGCCGGTTCGGTCCCGGGTGTCGAAAAAGGCAACCCCCGTCATTGCCCCGTGGCAGGCTGATGAACCGGCGATATTCACGTTCGTATCGAAGAGGTTAAGCTTTCCCACCGGGTTCAGTGTCCCCGAGATGCGGCAGCCCATGGCATCGGTTCCAGTGAGATGCCCCCCGGAATCGAGGGTGATCGCAACCTTGGTCAGGCGGTTGATGTCAAAGCCTTGATACCTGCCACCGCGGCTGTCAAGCGATAGGTGCTGGTGCGTAAGCGGCTGCATCTGCAGATTCAGCGCGATATAGCAGTCGCCGCAGTTGAATGTCCCTTGAAGCGCATACGCGTTGCCGCTCGAGTCTGCCGGTTTGACCTCAAATTGCCAATTCTGGGCGCCGCGTGCGACACCTTGTCCCTCGGTTGGCACATCGCGCTCAGAGCTGATGACCTGACCGTTGCCCCGAAGGTTCTGGAACAGCTGAATGTCACTGCTCGCTGCGGGAACCGCAATGAAATAACCATTGCCGTCTTGCCTGACGGCGCCGATCATTGGCTTGGGAGTTGATGCGACCGGGCCCGGGAATCCGTAAAACGTGGATTCTCCCGCATAAACCCCGGATACGCCGGCTGACGATGCCCCGGCAGCATTCGCGTTGCTGTAGCCGGTATTGACGAGCAGCAACACTGCAAAGACAGCCAGGCTGCTTTTGAGTTTCAGCATGCCCATGACGGATTTCCCTCTGCCGGCTCGGCTGCTTGGTAGTAGAACATCCTTATATTCGACTTTCAACGCCATCGTTCGCCAGCCGACGGAAATGCGCACGCCAAAGTCACCACGGCCGCCCAGAATCAGGATTCTCATTTATCCATCGTTAAGAAT
>DAHVFI010000033.1 GCA_027317045.1 Gammaproteobacteria bacterium | reverse complement strand
CCGCACTCACGAGCAAGGGGCAGGTTACCATCCCCAAGAAGATCCGCGACGCTCTGCAATTGGCGCCCGGCAGCCGCGTGGAATTCAGCGTCAATGCCGACGGTCAGGTGGTACTGCACAAGGCGGGCACACTGCGGCGCGGCAAACCGGACCGCTTCGAGCGGGCGCGCGGTCGGGCGCAGATCAAGTGGCGCACCGACCAGCTCATGGCCCTGCTGCGGGGCGAATGATGCTGCTGGTGGACACCAATGTGCTGGTGGACGCGCTGGCAGATGATCCCGAATGGGCCGACTGGTCCATCGGCCGCCTGCGGGCACAGGCGCAGGTACACGAACTGGCGATCAATCCCGTTATTTACGCGGAACTTTCGCTGACGTTTGCATCGGTGGAAGAGCTGGATCGGGCGGTGCGCGACCTCGCCTTGGGCGTGCTGGAAATTCCCCGCCCGGCGCTGTTTCTCGCCGGCAAGGCCTTCGCCAAATACCGCCGCGCCGGCGGGCGCAAAAACAACGTGCTCGCCGATTTCTGCATCGGTGCGCACGCGGCAGTGCTCGGTTGCGGCATCCTGACGCGCGATCCCCGCCGGTATCGGTCGTATTTCCGTACTGTGCCCCTGATAACGCCGGAGTGACCTCAATGTGAAGCATGGCCCGGAATTTCTTGAAGCACCGTGGATTCACGGCGGGCAGTGGCTACATGATGACGCTATAACGCCTCGGGTGCGGTTTTGACGGAACATCGGAACGGACATTTCCCGCCATCCTTTACACTTTAATAAGGCACAGAATGAAGCAAGCTGCAAATGGCAAATACCATGTTTAGTTGTGGGCTACGTCCACCAGTGGGTTCTGGGAACGCAGGATAGTTCCCCCTCCTAATTACCACGCAATACTCATGCCAGAAAACACGAAAACAGGCACCTCCATGTCAAGTGGCCGGCAAAAACCGCTGATCCTGGTGGACGGCTCCTCGTATTTATACCGGGCGTTCTACGCACTGCCGCCGCTCAGCAACTCCCGCGGCGAACCCACCGGCGCGGTACGTGGCGTGGCCGCGATGCTCAAGAAGTTGCTGGCGGAGCATGCACCTGAGCGGATCGCGGTGGTATTCGACGCCCGCGGCAAGACTTTCCGCGATGAGCTTTTCCAGGAATACAAGGCCAACCGGCCGCCCATGCCGGACGACATGGGCCTGCAAATCGAGCCGCTGCACGCGCTGGTGAAAGCGCTCGGATTTCCGGTGCTGCAGATTTCGGGCGTGGAAGCCGACGATGTCATCGGCACGCTCGCGAAACAGGCGGCGGATGCCGGACAAGCGGTGCTGATCTCCACCGGCGACAAAGACATGGGCCAGCTGGTCAACGAGCACGTGACCCTGGTGAATACCATGACCGGTATCTTGCTGGACCGCGACGGCGTGAAACAAAAGTTCGACGTCTGGCCGGAACAGATGATTGATTACCTGGCGTTGGTGGGTGACAGCTCCGACAACATCCCGGGCGTGTCCGGCATCGGCCCCAAGACCGCGGCGCCGTTGCTGGCCCACTTCGGCAGCCTCGAAATCCTGTACCAGCGGCTCGATGAGATCCCCCAGCTTGCCATCCGCGGCGCCAAACAATTGCCCGGGAAACTGCGGGACCAGCGGGAACAGGCCATGCTCTCGCGCCAGCTTGCGGTCATCCGCTGCGACGTGCCGTTGCCGGTAAAACCGCACGACTTGGCGATGCGCACGCCGGACTTGGTAGCCTTGCGGGAGCTATACACGCGTCTCGAATTCAAAACCTGGCTGCATCAACTTGACGGCGATACGCAGGAAAATACCGATAGAGCAGCCTCGGTGGCCGTTCCTTCTGCACACAGCACGCAGTACGCAGCACCCTATGAAACCATATTGGACGAAAAGAATCTGGATAAATGGATCGCGCGGCTCGAAGCCGCCGAACTGTTCGCCTTCGACACCGAAACCACCAGCCTGGATTACATGCAAGCGGAAATCGTGGGGCTGTCGTTCGCGGTCAAAGCCGGCGAGGCTGCTTACCTGCCAGTGGCCCACAAATATGCGGACGCGCCGGCGCAACTGGACCGTGCGGCAGTGTTGAAACGCTTCCGGCCGCTGCTGGAAAACGCCGCGCATGCAAAGCTGGGTCAGCATCTCAAGTACGACGCGCACGTGCTGCGCAACCACGGGGTGATGCTGGGTGGAATCCGTTACGACTCCATGCTCGAATCCTATGTACTGGACAGTACCGCCAGCCGACACGACATGGATTCGCTGGCGGAAAAATACCTGGATTACCAGACCATTCACTATGAAGACGTGGCCGGCAAGGGCGCCAAACAAATCGGCTTCGAGCAGGTACGCATCGAAGAAGCCACGCGTTATTCAGCCGAAGATGCCGACATAACCCTGCGCCTGCACCAGGCTCTGTGGCCGCGACTCGCCGCCACCCCGAAACTGCGCAAGGTGTTCGAGGAAATCGAAATGCCGCTGATACCGGTGCTGCTGGACATGGAGCATGACGGTGTACTCATCGATACCGGCAGGCTCAAGATACAGAGCGGCGAGATCACCCAAGCCCTGCGCAAGCTGGAACAGCGCGCCCACGAACTGGCCGGCAACCCCTTCAACCTGGATTCGCCGAAACAGCTGCAGGCGGTGCTGTTCGAAAAAATGCAATTACCGGTGCTGCGCAAGACTCCCGGTGGTCAGGCATCCACGGCCGAGGACGTGTTGGAGGAACTGGCGGCGGATTTCGAATTGCCGAAGGTGATTCTGGAATATCGCGGTTTGAACAAGCTCAAATCCACCTACACCGACAAACTGCCGGCACAGGTGGATCCCAAAACCGGGCGTGTGCACACCTCCTATCATCAGGCGGTGGCCGCCACCGGCCGGCTGTCGTCCACCGATCCCAACCTGCAGAACATCCCGGTGCGTACCGCCGAGGGCCGGCGTATCCGTCAGGCATTTATTGCGCCCAAAGGTCACAAAATCCTGGCGGCGGATTATTCACAGATCGAACTGCGCATCATGGCGCACCTGTCCGGCGATACCGGACTGCTCGGCGCCTTCGAGAAAGGCCTGGACATCCACCGCGCCACCGCCGCGGAGGTATTCGGAACGACACCCGATAAGGTCAGCGACGAACAACGACGTTCGGCGAAAGCCATCAACTTCGGATTGATCTACGGCATGTCGGCCTTCGGTCTGGCGAAGCAGCTGGGTATCGAACGCACCGCGGCCCAGGCCTACGTGGATCTGTACTTTGCACGCTATCCCGGCGTCAAAACTTTTATGGACCGCACCCGCGAAATCGCGCGTGAACAGGGTTACGTGGAAACGGTGTTCGGCCGGCGCCTGTATCTGCCCGACATCCGCGCGCACAACGCGCAAGTGCGCCAGTACGCCGAACGTACCGCCATCAACGCACCCATGCAGGGCACCGCCGCCGATATCATCAAGCGTGCCATGATTGCCGTACATCGCTGGCTTAAGGAAAGCGGCACGCACGCGCGCATGATTATGCAAGTGCATGATGAATTGGTGTTCGAGGCGGAAGACAATGCGCTGGATGCCTTAAAACACGAAGTCACCAGGCTCATGGCCGGCGCGGCACAACTCAAAGTTCCGCTGGTGGTGGATGTGGGTGTGGGCAACAACTGGGACCAAGCTCATTGAATCCGTCGGCCCTGGCCAAAAGGTTCCACCACCGAAGCAACTCATCCCGCCATGGCAGGTTCGTCACAAGGCTCTGTGGAACTTATCGGCCGATCGGCGGTCCAGAGGCTTATGCTTCATCGCAACCCCTTCGGGGTTTTTGGTTGATGCTCCATCACCCCGCCAAAACCGCTGCCTCGCCGGCGAATCAATCGCAATTTCTCGTAAGGAATTCCGTTATGTCTGGAATCTCAATCAGAAAAATCGGGATGCTGACACTGGCATTGGCATTCGCGTCCGGCGCGGCGTCCGCTGCCACACGCAGCCACAATGTGGTTTTTGGCGCGGTCAACATCGGTCAGAGGATCACGCTGCACTATGCGGAGGAAGGCCGCGGCACTCCCGTTATTTTCGTTCACGGCTCGCTCGGCGATTTCCGCTATTGGAAGGACCAAGTGGACGCCTTTGCAAAACATTATCGGGCAATTGCCTACAGCCGTCGCTACAGTTTCCCAAATAGCAATCCGGCCCGCCCAGGCTACTCGGCCGTGACCGACGCCGACGATCTTGCGGCCTTAATCAAAGCGATGCATCTGGGGAAGGTATATGTCGTCGGTCACTCCTATGGCGCGCTGACCGGCTTATTCCTGGCCGTCAGACATCCGCAACTCATTCGCGCGCTGGTGCTGGCCGAACCGCCGGCCGTTTCGCTCCTCAATGACTTGCCCGGCAATGAGGCGAACGCCGGCAAGGCCATGTATGCGGATATCGAGCGGCGCATGGTGGCACCCATGAAGGCGGACTTCGCAAAGGGCGACCGCAGTGCGGGAGTCGGCGTGTTCATAGATTACGTTTTTAACGATCCACACGCCTGGCAAAATTGGTCGCCAGCCGAACGTGCGGCGACCCTGCAAGATGCCCATGAGTGGGATGTGATGATGACCACGGGAGAACTGTTCCCGCCCATCAGTCCCGCCCAGGTACGCGGCATCAAAGTGCCGGTGCTGATCATGTCAGGCGGCAAATCCTACGCCTTTCTCGGCCCGATTGACCGGGAATTGGCGCAGCTCATTCCCGGCAGCCAAAGCGTGGTATTCCCGAACGACGGGCACCAAATGTGGTATCAGAGTCCGGTGCTCTGCCGGCACGATGTCGAAG
>DAHVFI010000026.1 GCA_027317045.1 Gammaproteobacteria bacterium | reverse complement strand
CAAGGGCATCCATGAGGTAACGCGCGCCGAAGGCGCGCTGGTTGGCACGCAGCAGATCTTCCTTGAGGCGCGAGAATTGGGCGAGACCCACGGCAAAGCCCGCATCGTTGCCGATCGCCCCCAAGTCGCCGAGATGGTTGGCGATGCGCTCCCGCTCCAGGCACAAAGCCCGTAACCACAGAGCGCGGGATGGCGGTGTGACTCCGCAGAGTCCTTCGAGTGCCATGCAATAGGCCCAGGAGAAGGCTACGGCGGAGTCGCCCGAGACGCGCGCCGCGAGGCGCTGCCCTTGCATGAGCGGCTGGGTTTCAAAGCGTTTCTCGATGCCTTTATGTGCATACCCCAGGCGCTCTTCCAACCGCAATATTTTTTCACCGACGACGGAGAAACGGAAGTGGCCGGGTTCGATGGTACCGGCATGCACCGGACCCACTGCGATTTCGTGTACTCCATCTCCCGTAACTCGCACAAACCGGTAACTCTCGTTCTGCGTGGCCCGGATACCACGGTCGTCGTAATCTCGCCGCAGTGGAAAGCCGTCGGCGGGCCAACTTGCATGCCGCAACCAGGAATGCGAGTCACCCTCCTGCGCGCGTAGTCCGAGGAGGTCGTGGACGGCGCGCTGCATGCGCTCCGCGGCCGGGAAGATATCCGCGAGGGTGGGAAAGCAGAGTTGCGCGGTATGCACGGGGAGTTCCAGCAGCAGCAAACCCGCGGCGTCTTGCAGCGCGACGCGCAGCGTGTATCCGCCTTTCCGGTCGCGTTCATCGCACCCCCACAGGGCGTGCAGCAAGCCGCCGGACTCGTGTACCGCCGTACACACACTGCGCAGCTGGTCGCCGCTCACCACCGCACACCGCACGGGAACCGCGCCCGGCAGGGTCTCGAGGTCCAGTGCGAATGGCGTGTAGTCCATGGGTGACTATCCAATCAAACGCGCGGCCTCGCGGTACCAAGCCGCGAGGTGGGGTGGAATGTACAGGCCGAGCATCAGCACCAGGGCGAGTTGTGCGAACACCGGCACCAGGGCCGGCGGATGGGGCAGGCGTGGCAGGCTGGGTTCACCGAAGACCATGGCCTGCACGCGCGAGAAGATTGCGCCGAAGGCGACCCCGAGGCCGAGCAGCAGGATCGGGGTGGCCCAGGGATGTTCGCGCATGGCGGTGATCAGGATCAGGAACTCGCTGGTGAACACGCCGAACGGCGGCATTCCCAGGATCGCGAGCGTACCGAGCATCAGCCCCCAGCCCACCGTCGGGTTGCTGGTGATGAGGCCGCGGATTTTGTCCATGACCTGGGTGCCCGCCTTCTGGGTGGCATGGCCTACCGTGAAGAACAGGGAGGATTTGGTAAGGGAGTGCACCGTCATGTGCAACAGGGCGGCGAAGTTCGCCACCGGCCCGCCCATGCCGAAGGCGAACGTGGCGATGCCCATGTGTTCGATGGAGGAATAGGCGAACAGCCGTTTGATGTCTTTCTGGCGCCACAGCAGGAACGCGGCCAGTACCAGCGACAGCAGGCCGAAGCCCATCATCAGGTTCCCGGCCAGATCCGAGCGCACCGAACCTTCCACCAGCACCTTGCAGCGCACCACCGCGTACAGGGCCACGTTGAGCAGCAGACCCGAGAGCACCGCGGATACCGGGGTTGGACCCTCGGCGTGGGCGTCCGGCAGCCAGTTATGCAGCGGCGCGAGGCCCACCTTGGTGCCGTAACCCACCAGCATGAACACGAAGGCGAGTGACAGCACCGTCGGTTCCAGCTGGCCTTTGACTTCGTTCAGATGGGTCCACAGCAGCGCTGTGGAGCCCGCGTTGCCGAGTACCTTCTCCGCCGCGAAATATAAAAGTATCGTGCCGAATAATGCCTGGGCGAGACCGACACCGCAGAGGATGAAATACTTCCACGCCGCTTCGATGCTTGCCGGCGTGCGGTACAACGACACCAGCAGTACGGTGGTGAGGGTGGCGGCTTCCATGGACACCCACAGGATGCCCATGTTATTGGTAGTGAGCGCCAACAGCATGGTGAATATGAACAGCTGGAACATGCTGTGGTAGAGGCGCAGTTGGCCGCGGTTGAGTCGCCCGTGCTGCTCCTCGGTGCGCAGGTAAGGGCGCGAAAACAGCGAGGTCGTGAGCCCGATAAAAGAGGTCAGGATCACCAGGAAGACGTTGAACGGATCGATGAAGAATTGTTCATGCCATACCAGCATCGGTCCGTGCGCGATTACGTGTGCGGTGAGCCATACACCGGCCGCGAAGGTGCCTGCGCTCATCAGCACGTTCGCCTCAGGCGCCCATTCGCGCCGGCCGATGAGTGCCAGCAGCAGGCTGCCGAGCAGCGGAAGACCGAGAAGCATGAGAAGTTCCATGTCAGTCCTCTTTGAGCGATTCCATGTTGTGCAGATCGAGACTGTCGAACTGCTCGCGAATGTGGAAGAAAAAGATGCCGAGGATCACCATGCTCACGAGCACATCCAGGGCCACGCCGAGTTCCACCACCATGGGCATGCCGTAGGTGGCGCTGGTAGCCGCGAAGAACAGCCCGTTTTCCATGGCCAGGAAGCCGATGACCTGGGTCACCGCCTTGCGCCGCGTAATCATCATGAGGAAAGCCAGCATCACGACGGCGAGCGCGATGCCGAGGGTGCCGCGCGCGACGGTGTTGGCGAGCTGTGAGATCGGCTGTGCCAGCGTGAAGGCGAAGATCACCAGCAGCAGTCCCGCCAGCATGGTGATGGGTGTATTCAGCAGCGTTTCGCTCTCCCATTGAGCGCCGAGGCGGCGAATCAGGCGATGCAGGATCAGCGGCAGCAGGATCACCTTGAGGATCAGCGTCAGGGCCGCGGAATAGTAGAGATGCGGCTGGCCGGTGCTCCACGCCACCACGATGATGGAGACGAACAGCGTGCCCCCCTGCATGGCGAACAGATCCACGAGGGTCAGCACGCGCCGTTGTGACAGCATGGCAAAGGACAGCAACAACAGCAGCGCGGCGCACAGATTGATCAGTTGCGAGGAGAACGCCAGGGTCGGCATAACTTCAGCTTCCCAGCAGCAGGTGTACCAGCAGTCCCAGCACTGCCAGCAGGAACGCCGTCGTCAGGAACTCGGGGGCGCGGAAGATGCGCATCTTCGTGTTCAGGCTTTCGATCAGGGCCAGACCGAAGCCGGCGACCAGGAGTTTGACGCCGGTAATCGGCATGGCCAGCAGCAAGTCCTGAAGACTGTGTGTGTCTGCCGCCAGTCCCCAGGGGAAGAACAGGGCCAGACCGATGCAGGTGTAGTTGAAGAGCTTGAGCGCCACGGACCATTCGATGAGTGCGAGATGCCGCGCCGAGTATTCCAGCACCGTGGCCTCGTGGATCATGGTGAGTTCCAGGTGGGTGGCGGGATTATCCACCGGGATGCGGGCGTTCTCGGCCAGCAGCACCATCAGGAACGCGACGCCGGCGAAGGCCAGACTCGGGTAAATCGCAAGACGGCCCTGCGCGAGTGTCTCGACGATGGTAGGCAACGAGGTGCTGTGGGAGATCAGCGAGGCGGTGAAGAACACCATCAGCAGGGCCGGTTCGGCGAGAAACCCCACCAGCATTTCGCGGCGCGCCCCCATGGAACCGAAGGCCGTGCCGATGTCCATGGCGGCGAGCGCCAGAAACACCCGCGCCGTGGCGAACAGGCCCACCAATGCGATGGTGTCGGCCGCGACCGCGAACGGCAGGCCGGTCCACAGGGAAGGGATGATGGCCGCGGCCAGGCACATGGCGGCGAACTGCACGTAAGGCACCAGCCGGAACAGCGGCGAGGCATTCGCGGCGATTACCGCGTCCTTGTGGAACAGCTTGCGTATCTGCCGGTAGGGTTGCAGCACACCCGGGCCGCGCCGGTTCTGCAGCCAGGCCCGGCATTGATTGACCCAACCCATGAGTAACGGAGCCGCAACTACCGCGAGGATGACCTCGGTAAGCTGCGTAATGAGCGTCACGCTGTTCACAGCGCGAAGGCCAGCAAGGCCACGAGGGTGAGGAAGCTGTAGAGCAGATACACGGAAATGCGGCCTTGCTGAACTTCGCTTGCCAGACTGGATATGCGCCGCACCCAGCCGGCGATGGGCATGTACAACGTGTACCAGAAATGATCTTCCACCTGCACGCGGTAATGAGGAGAGGTATCGAACGGCGAAGGCAGCTCACGCCGCATGCGGAAGAGCGGTTCGAAAATCTGGCGGATCGGCTGACCAAAACCCTCGGCCGTATCCTGCATGCGCGGCGTCAGCAGCGGAAAACCGCATCCCCAGGGGGACGCTTTGCGGACTCTGCCGTGGTAGAACAGACGCACGCCGAGCACCACCACGGCCACCAGCACCACGGTACTCAACATGAACACCACCGGGCTATACGAAGCCCGCTCGGGTGCGATGGGCGCGAGCAGCCACCAGTGCTGCAACTGACTGCCGAGCGACGCTCCCAGCAGCTCCCGGCTGACGCCATTCAGCAGAGCCAGCAGCGGCACGGGGAAGATGCCGAGCAGCACACACCCCGCTGCCAGCCACAATAAACCAATGCGCTCCAGACGCCCGCAATCCTGCGCTTCGCTCAGGCTGCTTTCGCGCGGCTGACCCAGGAAAATCACACCGTAGAATTTGACCATCACGTAGGCGGCGAGAGCGGCCACCAGTGCCAGCGCCGCGGCCCCCATGGGCAGGAGCATGTTGATGTAGCTGTGCGGCAGGTCCGGTGTGAACAGGAAGGCTTGCAGCAGCAGCCACTCCGAGACGAAGCCGTTCAAGGGCGGCAGACCGGCGATGGCGAGTGTGCCCACCAGCGCCAGCCACGCCACCCACGGCATGCGGTGAATCAGGCCGCCCAACTTGCCAAGGCTGCGCTCCCTGGTGGCATGCAGCACTGAGCCGGTACTCAGGAACAGCAGGCTTTTGGAGAACGCATGATTGAGGCAGTGATAGAGAGTGGCCGCCAGGGCCAGGGCCGCGAGTAAGGGCATGTGGAATGCGTGGAAAATGACGGTCAGACCGACACCCAGAAAGATGATGCCGATGTTCTCGATGGAGGAATACGCCAGCAGACGCTTCATGTCGGTCTGCACGGCGGCGAACACCACGCCGAAGAGCGAGGTGAACAGCCCCAAGCCCAGCGTCACCAGTCCCCACCACCATAATTGCATGTGCAGCAAATCAAAGGTGATGCGCAGCACGCCGTACACGGCGATCTCCAGCATCACGCCGCTCATGAGCGCGGAAACCGGCGAAGGCGCGGCGGGGTGGGCTTCGGGCAGCCACACGTGCAGGGGCACGAGCCCCGCCTTGGCGCCGAATCCGAGCAGCGCCAGAAAGAATGCGGCGCTCGCCCAGACGGGAGTGAGCTGCGCCGCGCGCATGGCTTCAAAGGTGAATTGCCAGTTGCCGCCCTGCATCACACCGAAGCACAACAGAAGACCGATGGCACCCAGATGTGCGATCAGCAGATAAATAAAACCCGCGCGGCGGATTTCCGGCAGGCGGTGCTGTGTGGTGACCAGAAAGTAGGATGACAGCGCCATGGTTTCCCAGGCCACCATGAACAGGTAGGCATCATCGGCTATGACGACCACGACCATGCTGGCCAGAAAAAGATGATATTGCAGGCACAGCAATCCCGGCGCGGCGCCCTCCCCGGAGCGGAAATAACCGGCGGAAAAAATCGAGATCCCCGCTGCGGTGGCGCCGATCAGCAACAAGAATACCGCCGATAGGGCATCAAGCCGCAACTGAAAGTGCAGATCCGGAAGGCCCAACGGCAGGATCAACGTCTCAGCAGGCTGAACCAGTGCGACCAGCGCGAGCGCGGTGACGGCAATGCCCAGCACCGCGCCCAGCGGAAACAGTCCGTGGGCCACCCAACCCGTACTGCGGGGGCGGATGAATCCCAGCAGGCCAATTGCCAACCAGCCGCAAGCCAGCGCGGTGACGCTGATGAGATCTGTGGGGTGGCCCGTCATATACCTAGGGGGAACCGTGCCCGGCAAACACTGACGTCGGGCTTGACAAATGCATATTAAATTATCATTCTACACGATGTAAATGTTAATCAAAGACACATACTATGTTGGCCGAAAATCGCACCGCCCGGCTCACGATCCTAATTGATCCGCGCAAGAAAGCCGTGTTCGAACGGCTCTGCACCGAAGCGGATGTCACCCCATCGCAGATGGTGCGCAAGCTGATTCGCGACTATATAGAACAACGCCAAGGGCGCCCTTGGAAGCCGGAAGAAGGAACCGCCGCCAAGGATCGTTAGACGTCCCGATCATCGGGGTTCCACGCTGTAGTGACCACACCTAAAAAGCGGCGGCCTTAAGGCCGCCGCGAATTTCAGCAAGGCGTTCCGGCGTGTTATTCGTGGCCCGGTGGCGGGTAGGCCGGAATCAACGGCGGGGGTGGCGGCAGATTCAACGGATGCGCCTTGATCTTGCCCATCAGGTAATCCACAGCCGTATGCAGCTGTGCGTCGTAGCCACGCATCACATCCTCCGGCAGGTTATCCACTTTCATATCCGGTTCCACGCCGTGGTTTTCGATGACCCACTGGGAATCCAGCCCGTAGAGGGTGCTCTCGGGGATGGTGATGTAGCCATTGTCCAACAGCGGCCAGTAACCACGGATGCCGCGCACTCCGCCCCAGGTGCGCGTACCGATGAGCGGACCCAGACCGTACTTGCGGAAGAAG
>DAHVFI010000024.1 GCA_027317045.1 Gammaproteobacteria bacterium | reverse complement strand
GGCAGAGCCTGCGTATTTGATGTCCACGCCATACGCCGAGGTGTCCTGGGCCACCACCAGTAATTCCTTGACGCCGTCCTTGACCAGCTGCTCCGCTTCCTGCAGCACCTCGCCGATGGGCCGGCTGACAAGCCGGCCGCGCAACTTGGGAATGATGCAGAAGCTGCATTTGTGGTTGCAGCCTTCGGAAATTTTCAGATAGGCGTAATGCCGTGGCGTGAGCTTGATACCGCTGGCGGGGATCAGGTCTATATAAGGATTGCGCGCCGGCGGCGCCAGTTGCGCATGCACCGCACGCATGACCGATTCGTAGTCGTGGGGGCCGGTGATGGCAAGCACCTCCGGATGGCGTTCGCGGATCAGGGCTGCACGTTTGCCCAGACAGCCGGTGACGATGACCTTGCCGTTCTTCACCAGTGCTTCGCCGATGGCGTCCAGGGATTCCTGCTGCGCGGCTTCGATGAAACCGCAGGTGTTGACCACCACCAGGTCGGCCTCGCGATAGCCGCCCACCACCTGGTAACCCTCCACTTTCAGCTGGGTAAGGATGCGCTCCGAGTCCACCAGCGCCTTGGGACAGCCGAGACTCACAAAGCCCACTCTGGGCGCGGTCTGGGCAAAGCGGTCGGAAACAGCGGCCATGGGTCACCTGCACAACGGGGCGCGTATGCTACGCGGAGCGCGGTTTACTGACAAGAAAACCGGCGTTCTCGGCTGCTGGGATTGGTAAACGGAAGGAGGCCGCGTCGTTGCGTATCGGCAGGCTTATAACGCGGCCTGCAAATCGGCACGCAACTGTTGGTCCTCGGGTACGGTCTTGGGCGAGTAACGCTTTACGATCCGGCCATCCTTGCCGATAAGAAACTTCTCGAAGTTCCACTGGATGTCAGCCCCGCCGGTTTCTTTTTTGAGCCAGGCATATAAAGGGTGAGTACCGCTGCCGTTTACCTCGATCTTGCCGGTGAGCGTGAATGTCACGTCGTAATTCAAACTGCAAAACTGTTTTATCTGAGTTTCCGTACCCGGTTCCTGCTGGCCGAACTGGTTGCAGGGCAGACCGAGAACCGTAAAGCTGCGATCCTCGAATTCACGCTGGAGTTTTTCCAGACCGGCATACTGGGGCGTGAGTCCGCACTCGCTGGCCACGTTCACCACCAGCACCGCCTTACCCTTGAAATCCTTCAGTGATTTGACCTGGCCATCAATGGTCTTGATCTCGAAATCATAAAAGTTGTGCATGGCGGGTTCCTGGATGACGGGTACGGCAGACGCTATGGAGGCGGTGGATTTTGCGCCGCGTAACAGGCGTATGGCAATACCGGCCACAGCGATCACCGCGAATCCGCCAAGCTGCGAAGGCCAGTCAATTTGAGGAAACAGCATCAGCAGAAAGCCAACCATACCAGCAACGACGGCTGTAATCACCAGCCAGCCGCGCAGCACGAATACGTCGGCGATTCCCAGGGCGATGGCCAACAGCCACCAGTCGAGAAAGTTCAGGGATTCCAGAAAATACACGATCGAGTTCATGCGTTTTTGTCGGATACCTGCGGGGATGAATGCGCGCGGCAATATACGGCTCGCCATGCATACGCTGCATGGAACAACTCTGTAAGAATACAGTCAATACGACGTATAGCGAAATAAAAGTTAGGAAGCCAACATGGGAAAAATGATCAGCTTCAAATCTACCGACGGACAGGCTGCACCGGGCTATCTGGCCGAGGCGGGCGGCGTCCATGCGCCCGGCGTAGTGGTGATCCAGGAATGGTGGGGGTTGCAGGGTCAGATCAAGGCGGTATGCGAGCGCTTCGCGGCGGCCGGCTTTAACGCGCTGGCGCCCGACCTGTATAACGGCACGGTCGTGCCCTATCACGACAGCGCCGCCGCCACCGCAGCCATGGCTTCACTGAACTTCAGAGCGGCCACGGACCAGGCGGTGCGCGGCGCCGTGCAGTATCTGAAATCACACGGCGAAAAAGCGGGGCTCACGGGCTTCTGCATGGGCGGCGCCGTGGCGGTCATCGGCGCCGTGCACATCCCGGAACTGGATGCCGCGGTATCGTTTTACGGAATCCCGCCCGCATCCGTGGCCGCGGCCACGGATATCCGCGTGCCCTTCCAGGGACACTTCGCCAATCGGGACGACTGGTGCAGCCCGGCCATGGTGGATATGTTCGAGGAGGAACTTAAAGCCAGCGGCAAAATTTATGAAATCTACCGTTACGACGGCCAGCATGCCTTCATGAATTCGGAACGCGATGTCTACAACGCGAGCGCGGCCAAGCAGGCCTGGGAACGCTGCGTGGCATTTTTCAAAAAATACCTGGCTTGATCAAAATCTGCCGGATAACCTTCGCCTCACCGGATAGCTGCAAACAGCAATAACCGTCTAGGTGGCGTAATAATCCATACCTCAGGCACGCCTGCGTGACGAGGTACTGCGCTTCTTAAGATGCACCTGAAGTAACGACACAGCGGCCGGTGTGACGCCGGGGATGCGCGCCGCCTGACCGAGGGTCTGCGGTCTGACCTCGCTGAATTTCTGGCGCACTTCATTCGATAAGCCACGCACCACACTGAAATCAAAATCCGCCGGCAACGGAGTTGCCTCCTGGCGACGTGCACGCAAGACTTCTTCCTGCTGGCGCGCTATGTAGCCGGCGTAACGTACGCCGATTTCCACCTGCTCCGCCACGGCCGGCGCCACCTTGGCATCGCCTACGCAATCCAGCGATACCAGTTTCCGGTGATTCATTTCCGGCCGGCGCAGCAGCTCGAGTGCCGGGGTGGCGCGCGCCAGGGGCGCACCAAACAGTGCCGCGGCCCGGCTTTCGGAAATGTCATCGGGGCGCACAACAATCGCTTGCAGACGTGCGCTTTCCCGTTCGATGGCCTCACGCTTCCCCGAGAATTTTTCCCAGCGCCCATCATCCACCAGACCGAGGTTGCGGCCGATTTCGGTCAAGCGCAAATCCGCGTTGTCCTCGCGCAACATCAAGCGGTGTTCGGCACGACTGGTGAACATGCGGTAAGGCTCGGGCGCGCCGCGGGTGATGAGATCGTCCACCAGCACGCCGAGATACGCCTGCTCGCGCCCCGGCCACCAGGGCGGCTGCTGTTTCACCTGGAGCGCGGCATTCATACCCGCCAGCAATCCCTGGGCGGCGGCCTCTTCATAGCCGGTGGTGCCGTTGATCTGGCCGGCAAAATACAGGCCGGTTATATATTTGGTTTCCAGTGAATACCTGAGATCCCGCGGATCGAAGTAGTCATACTCGATGGCGTAACCGGGCCGGGTGAGGTGCGCGTTCTCGAAGCCTTTGATGGAACGCACCAGCGCGTATTGCACGTCGAACGGCAGGCTGGTGGAAATGCCGTTGGGATAGACCTCATGGGTGTCGAGTCCCTCCGGCTCGATGAAAATCTGATGCGAAACTTTGTCGGCGAAGCGCATGACCTTGTCTTCCACCGACGGGCAATAGCGCGGACCCACGCCTTCGATGACACCGGTATACATGGGCGAACGATCCAGCCCCGATTTGATGATCTCATGGGTGCGTGCGTTGGTGTGGGTGATATGGCAGACCACCTGGCGCGGGTGTTCGTCGTTGGAACCCACGAAGGAAAACACCGGCGTCGGCTGGTCGCCGGACTGCACCGCCAGGTTCGAGTAATCAATGCTGCGGCCGTCAATGCGCGGCGGCGTGCCGGTCTTGAGACGGCCGACCCGGAACGGCAGCTCCCGCAGGCGCTTGGCAAGACGATTCGCGGGCGGATCACCGGCGCGGCCACCTTCGTGATTTTCAAGACCGATATGGATGCGGCCGCCCAGAAATGTGCCGACGGTCA
>DAHVFI010000386.1 GCA_027317045.1 Gammaproteobacteria bacterium | reverse complement strand
CGGCGTGTATGTAGAAGAGCGCACCGTGGATGTACATATTCGCCGCCTGCGGCGTGTTTTGGAGCAACACAACTGCGCCCATTATGTGGAGACCGTGCGCGGAGCGGGCTACCGCTTTTCACCCCATGCAGTAGGCAACAGTAGATGACACGGCGTTGGTTGCAGGAAATGCTGTATCTGAGCTTGTTGCTGATCACGGCATTGGTGGCAGGCTGGTTTATCGGACATGTGGACAGATGGCTGTTCATTACAATCGCCATTTATCTCGCCTGGTATATCTTCAACTTGTATCGTCTGGAACGCTGGTTGGGGCACAACCGGGGGTTGAATATACCGAGAAACATCGGCATATGGGATGATATATTTAACAATTGCTATCAGTTGAGAAAGCGCGAGCGCGAACGCAAATGGCGACTCGTGCAATTGCTGCGTGAAATACGTGATTCTACTGCCGCTATGCCTGATGGCATGGTGATTCTGGATAGGGTTGGGGAGATCCGCTGGCTGAACGAAGCCGCGGGCCGGTTGTTGCATCTGCGCGTGCCCCAGGACGTGGGTCAGCGTCTTGCCAACCTCATGCGCCATCCGGATTTTGTTCCCTATCTGAATAGTAATCGCTATGACGAACCCATATCGCTGGTTTCACCGTTTTCACGTGGTCTGTATCTCAACTTAAGCATTGTCCCCTATGGGAGTGATCAGCGCCTGCTACTGGTACGCGATACCACCCGTTTGCACCGTCTCGAAGCAATGCGCAGTGAGTTTGTGGCCAATGCCTCCCACGAATTGCGTTCGCCACTAACGGTGATGCGTGGTTATCTCGATGCTATGCGCGAGGACGGGCGCTTGCGCCAAATGTGGGGCAAGCCCCTTGATGAAATGCACCATCAGACTGCGCGCATGACCGCGATCGTGAGTGATCTGCTGGAACTCTCACGCCTCGAGACTGAGCTGCGCCAGGCGCCTTACGCCCCGATTGATATAGCAAAGCTTGTCCGGGGCATTCGGGATGAAGCCTTATCCCTCGGCCAAGGCCCGGCGAGTATCCTTCTCAAGGTGGATTCCGACCTGTTTTTGCTGGGAGCCGAGCATGAAATCTACAGCGCGTTCTCCAATTTGGTGTTCAATGCCATGAAATACACCCCCGTAGAAGGTAGCGTGACCGTAACCTGGGCGCGAGAGAGCGAAGGCGCGTGTTTTACGGTGGCGGATACGGGTATTGGCATCCCGGCAACCCATATCCCACGGCTTACGGAGCGGTTTTACCGGGTTGACAAGTCCCGGCATCGCGACAGTGGCGGCACTGGGTTGGGACTCGCCATCGTCAAGCACGTTTTGCAGCATCACGGTGCTATCCTCGCGATCGATAGCGAACCGGGACACGGCAGCCGATTCAGCTGCCGGTTCCCACAGGAGCGCGTGAGCCGCACCGCGGATCACGTCGGTACAGCATGAGTCATGCGTTTGGCAGGTGGCTTGCGTATACTGTTCGGCGGAATAGTCACGCTGCATCTTGAAGGAAATGGCATGGATAAGTTAAACCTTACACACCACATCTCCCAGAAATTCAATGAAGAGCTGGAGAGCATACGTAACCGCGTGCTTGCTATGGGCGGGTTGGTGGAACAGCAGATCGCCGACGCTCTGCGGGCGTTGACCGAAGGCGACAGTGAGCTCGGCCGCAGCATTGAGCAGCAGGATTACAAGGTCAACCAGATGGAGGTTGCGATTGACGAGGAATGCAGCCGCATTCTCGCTCGCCGCCAGCCGGCGGCGAGCGATTTACGGCTCATTCTAGCCATCATCAAGACCATCACCGACTTGGAGCGTATTGGCGATGAGGCAGAGAAGATCGGGCGGCTGGCGGCGCGTCTCGCTGGAGCAGAGCGGCCGAATGACCGTTATGTTGCGTTGCAACATCTAGGCAGTCACGTGCAAGGCATGGTTCACGATGCCCTGGATGCCTTCGCGCGCATGGATGCTGAAGCCGCCGTGCAAGTAGCCCGTGAGGATGCCCGTGTGGATGACGAATACGAAGCCTTGTCCCGTCAGTCCATCACCTTCATGATGGAAGACCCACATTCTATCCGTCAGGTTCTGGATGTCATGTGGTCGGCGCGCGCCCTGGAACGTATCGGCGACCACGCCACGAACATCTGTGAGTATGTGGTCTATTTGGTGCAGGGCAAGGATGTCCGGCACGCGGGATTTGAAGCCATGGAGCGGGAAGTCAACGAGCGCCCCTGAGGACCACTCAGAAATCGATTTTTAGTATTCCGGCTTGAATAACTTGGCCTCATTCAAAACATACGGCGAACCGTCATATTCTGATCTTATTTATGGTTGATTGCCCGTTCGCTCCCACCCGGCCAAGAAGCATATTCGCTAACATTCAGAATCATCCTTAGCTTTTGAATTTATTGATTATATTACAACAATGGCACCAGGTTCTTAGATACACCTTTATAAGGAGTACGGCATGTCTTTGCGTCGCTTGGCGAACCTGACCGGGTTCGTGATTTGTGTGCTGCTGATGACTTACGCCTATTACTCACAGTTCCACGACGGCTTCGAACCCTGCGTACTGTGCATTTTCCAGCGCATCGCTGTGATTATTCTAGGGGTCATTTTCCTGATCGCATTCCTGCATCAGCCAAAAATCATCGGCGCGCGCATCTACGGTATATTGCTGCTTATCGTGGCGGCGGCTGGCGGTGCGGTATCCATTCGCCATTCATACCTGCAGCATCTTCCCGAATGGAAGCAGCCGCCCTGCGGGCCGGGCTTGAACTATATGTTTCAGACTCTGCCGCTCAACAAGTTCATTGTCAGAGCCTTTACCGGCACCGGCGATTGCGCATTGATTACCTGGAAGTTTCTGGGTCTGACGATGCCGGAATGGGTGCTGATCTGGTTCGTGATCCTGGGTGTCGGTGGATTGGCGGTAAATTGGTACTGGGCGCGATCACGAGCCTGAGTTTAGCAATTTCTCCATGATCCCACGGTAAATTTGCATTAACGGTTCGAGATCGGTAACCGTTGTGCATTCGTCAATCTTGTGAATACTCGCATTCAAGGGGCCGAATTCCACAACTTGGGCCCCAGTAGGGGCAATGAAGCGGCCGTCTGAGGTACCGCCGCCGGTGTCGAGCCTGGGCCGCAGGCCGGTGACTTTTTCAACTGCATCCTGGACCACGTTACTCAGTTTCCCCGGCTGGGTCAGGAACGGCTCGCCCATCGGCCGCCACTCGATTGAATAGCGGATGTCATGGCGCTGCAGTGTGTCTTGCACGCGGCTTTTAAGTTCATCCGTGGTGACGGCGGTGGAATAGCGGAAATTGAAACGTACATCCGCATGACCCGGGATCACGTTGCCGGCGCCGGTGCCGGAATGAAAGTTGGAGACCTGGAAGCTGGTGGGCGGAAAATGCGGATTGGGACGCGCGTCCCAGCGTGCCGCAGTGAGTTCCGCGAGTACCGGCAGCACGCGATGAATGGGATTGTCGGCTCGTTCCGGATAAGCTACATGACCCTGAACGCCGTGCACGGTAAGCAGGCCGGTGAGCGAGCCGCGGCGGCCGTGGCGGATGGTGTCGCCGAATTTTTCCAGGCATGAAGGTTCGCCGAGCACGCACCAGTCAATTTTCTCGCCGCGCTGCTTGAGCACTTCCATAACGCGCACGGTGCCGTTCAGCGAGGGGCCTTCCTCGTCGCTGGTGATCAGAAACCCGATGCTGCCTTTGAGTTTTGGCTTGTCTGCCAGCAGCTGCTCAACGGCCACCACCATGGTAGCGAGGCCGCCCTTCATATCGGCGGCGCCGCGGCCGTAGAGCAAGCCGTCTTTCAGCGTCGGGGCGAAGGGGTCGGAGTGCCATTGCTCACGCGGACCAGTGGGCACCACGTCGGTGTGACCGGCGAATACCAGGAGCGGCGCTGAGTTACCGTAGCGCGCCCAGAGGTTGTCCACCTGGCCGAAACGCAGGTGTTCGATCTTGAAACCGAGTGTGGCGAGACGCGCGCCAATAATTTGTTGGCAACCGGCATCGTCGGGCGTGAGTGAAGGCCGGGCGATGAGCTCCTTCGCGAGTTCCAGCACCGCACTCATTCAATCGATTCCGCGCAGCAGCGCATTGATACCCACCTTGGTCCGGGTCTTGGCATCTACACGCTTTACAATCACGGCGCATTGCAGACTATAGCGCCCATCGGAGGAGGGCAGGCTGCCCGGCACCACCACCGCACCTGCTGGTACCCGTCCATATGAGATTTCACCGCTTTCGCGGTCATAGATACGCGTGCTCTGGCCGATGAACACTCCCATGGAAATCACCGCGCCGGATTCCACGATCACACCTTCCACGATTTCCGAGCGTGCGCCAACGAAGCAGTCATCCTCGATGATGGTGGGTGTGGCTTGTAGGGGTTCGAGTACGCCACCGATACCCACGCCGCCGGAAATGTGCACATGCTTGCCGATTTGGGCGCAAGAGCCGATCGTAGCCCAGGTGTCCACCATGGTTCCGTCGCCTACATAAGCACCAATGTTTATATAGGACGGCATGAGCACCACATCGGGTGCCAGGTAAGCGCCGTAGCGTACGCTGGCCGGCGGCACAATGCGCACACCTTCCCGGAGGAATTCCGCCTGGGTGTGGGCAAGGTATTTGAGCGGAATTTTGTCGTAATAGTGCGCAGCGCCATTCTCCATGACTTGATTGGGCTGGATGCGAAAATACAGCAGCACTGCCATTTTCAGCCACTCGATTACCTGCCATTGATCACCACGTTTTTCCGCCACCCGCACCTCACCCCGGTCGAGTAACGCGATGACGGTTTCCACTGCGTTCCGCACTTCAGGAGTGGTGTTTGCTGGCGTAAGTTCCTTGCGCCGTTCAAAGGCATTCTCGATAACCGTCTGGAGGATGCTGGACTTCATAGGGATTCCACGCAGGTACGAATGCGGCATGCTGCTTCAGTACACTCTTGGACCGGTGCCACCAGAGAGATGCGCGCCCGGCCCTTACCCGGGTCGCCATGTGGGCTGCGCCGCGAAAGATAGCTGCCGGGAAGTACGGTGACATTCTGCCGAGCGAACAGCTCCCGCGCAAAGCGTTGGTCATCAACCGGGGTGCGCGGCCACAGATAAAACGCTGCCGCCGGCAGTTTCACATCCAGCACTGGAGCGAGGATTTCCATGGCGGTGGTGAATTTATCCTGATAAAGACGGCGATTGTCCCGTACATGTCGGTCGTCGTCCCAGGCGCGTTCGCTCGCCAATTGGACAGGTACCGGCACAGCGCAGCCATGATAGGTACGGTAGAGCAGGAATTGGGCCAAAATTTTGGCATCACCGGCCACAAAACCGGAGCGCAGGCCGGGAAGGTTTGAGCGTTTGGACAAGCTATGGAATACCACGCAGCGCCGGAAATCATGCCGACCCATTTCCTCGCAGGCCTGCAGCAGGCCGGCCGGCGGCCGGGCTTCATCCAGGTAGATTTCGGCATAGCACTCGTCGGAGGCAATTATGAAATTGTGGCGATCCGCCAGTTCCACCACACGCTTCAGGTAGGCGGTATCCATGACCGCACCGGTGGGGTTGCCGGGCGTGCATATATATAGGAGTTGGCAGCGCCTCCAGATGCCATCCGGCACGGCATCCAGATCCGGCAAGAAACCATTTTTTTCCAGGGTATCCATGAAATACGGTTCCGCACCGGCCAGGAAGGCCGCACCTTCGTAGATCTGATAAAAAGGGTTCGGCATCAGTACCAGCGGCTTGGTGCTGCGGTCGATCACTGCCTGGGCGAAGGCAAACAATCCCTCGCGGGTACCGCTGACAGGAATCACTTGCCGTTCCGGGTCCACCCGTCCGGGGCCGAGGTGGAAACGGCGTGTGAGCCAGCGGGCGATGGCCTCACGCAACCCCGCTAAACCCTTGGCCATAGGATAGGCGCCGAGACTGTCTAGATTCTCGTGCAGAGTCTGCAGTACGAATTCTGGCGGTGCGTGTTTGGGTTCACCGATGGACAGAGGAATGTGTTGCAAATGCTGCGGCGGCGCAATACCTTCCTTAAGTCTCGCCAAGCGCTCGAAAGGGTAGGGAAACAGTTTTTGCAGATCGGGGTTCATTCGGATTCCGGTTCTCGTTAAAAGACACATTTAAGAGCCGCAATTTTTCTTTCTGTCGGCGTTTGAAATAACTTCAAAGCTCTCTTTTATCGGCATCTATACTTTAGTTTCTCGGTCATTTTCGCTTAATCGAAAACTAAAAGCTCTGATTATCGAAGTTAAATTGGAGATTATTCAAGCGGCTTCACCGAGAA
>DAHVFI010000385.1 GCA_027317045.1 Gammaproteobacteria bacterium | reverse complement strand
ACCGTATTCCCTGCGGCGTGATTATTTACTGTTGGCGCTCATTGGACTACTGATTATTTTCAGTATCTTGCGTCCGGCAAAGATTCCCATTTACCCGGATCTGGTGAATTGGCCTACCATCGGCACTTTACTGGGCTTGATGATACTCACCAAGGGCCTCGAGTTGAGTGGCTGGTTGCGTCGGATTGGACAAGAGATCATTTTCCACATCGGCAGTGTGCGGATATTGGCGCTGTTCCTGATTTCCAGCTCCGCTGTTCTGGCCATGCTGCTCACCAATGATATCGCCCTGTTTGTAGTGGTGCCATTGACCTTGAGACTGGGGGAACTTGTAAAATTACCGATGCGCCGGCTGGTGATTTTCGAGGCGCTGGCGGTTAATACCGGCTCATTGCTCACGCCTATCGGTAATCCACAGAATATTTTTCTGTGGCAGCTGTCGGGCGTACATTTCGGTGTGTTTGTGCTGCACATGTTGCCGCCATTTGTTATCACGGCGCTGTGTCTGTTACTGCTCACGCTGTGGGCATTTCCCGCCAAACGCATGCACATGGGTGACAATCAGCCATTGCTGCTCCCGCGGCGGCCTCTGCTGCTGGCATCCCTGCTCCTATATATCCCGTTCCTGGTGCTGGCGGATCTGCACCAGGTGGCAGCCGGGCTGACCCTGGTAACCGTGGTATTTCTCGTGGGATTCCCGCAGCTGTTGCGAAAGATCGATTGGCCGCTGCTATTGGTGTTCGTGCTTATGTTCATTGATCTTGACCTCTTGGCCCAGTACCCCGTGCTGGGATATCTGAATTTGACTCATGCCGGCGCCCTGTATCTTGCCGGTACCCTTGGTTCACAGATCATCAGCAATGTGCCTGCGGCCATCTTGCTCTCCAAGTATTCCAGCGATTGGGTCACCATCGCCTGGGCGGTGAATGTGGGAGGCTTTGGCTTTATCGTCGGTTCGCTCGCAAACATCATCGCCTTGCGCATTGGCCGGCAACCCGGCAGCTTCGCGGCTTTCCATGCCTGGTCGGTGCCGTTCTTTCTGGTGGTGGGTGCACTCACAGGCCTGTGGCTGGTGTTCAGGTGACGCTGCCCCCGGCGTCAGGCAAAATGCGGGCCATGAAACCGAAACTTACACTGCATAGCGGCGATCCCGCTCCCAATGCTGCGCCTGCACGCCATTGCGTCAATTTGCCGGCACCCTTCGCCATGCGCTTGGGCGGTGTATTGCCGGAAGTCCGGATCGCCTATGAAACCTGGGGTCGGCTGGCAGCCGACAAACGCAATGTCGTGCTGCTGTTCACGGGATTGTCGCCGTCGGCACACGCGGCATCTTCGCCCGCGGATCCAACGCCCGGCTGGTGGGAGGAGATGCTCGGACCCGGCAAGCCGCTGGATACAGAACGTTTTTTCGTGGTGTGCGTAAATTCGCTCGGCAGCTGTTTCGGTTCCACCGGCCCGGCATCCGTGAACCCGGAAACCGGCCGGCCATATGCACTGCATTTTCCGACGCTGACGGTCGAGGATATCGCGGCCGCGGCGCGCGCCGCATTGCACGCGCTCGATATACCGCGCGTGCATGTGCTGGTGGGGGCATCCCTGGGGGGCATGAGTGCGCTCGCGTATGCCATCCTGTTTCCAGGGGAAGCCGACGTGCTCATCAGTCTATCTGCCGCCATTCATTCGGAACCCTTCTCGATCGCAGTGCGTTCCTTGCAGCGCGAACTGATCCGTAGCGACGGTGCCTGGCAGGGCGGCGATTATCCACCGGGCGACGGCCCACGCGAAGGCATGCGGCTGGCGCGCAAGCTTGGCATGGTGACCTACCGCTCGGCGACCGAGTGGCTGGAGCGCTTCGGCCGCGAGCGCGCCGATTGCGCGGGTCACGAACCCTTTGGGATTGAGTTCGAGGTGGAGTCCTATCTGGAATCGCGCGCCCGTTCCTTCATCGGCGACTTCGATGCCAATTCCTATTTGTATCTTTCGCGCGCCATGGACCTGTTTGATGCCGCCGAGCATGGCGGTACCGTGGAAAACGCTTTCCGGCATCTAAAGATCGAGAAGGCTCTGATAGTAGGTGTGGAAACCGACATCCTGTTCCCATTGCACCAGCAGCAGCAGTTGGCGGACGCCATGCTGAAGGCGGGCGTGGCCACGCAGTATGTGCCGCTGCCCTCGAAGCAGGGGCATGATTCCTTCCTGGTTGATGTGGACCGGTTCCGTCCGACCGTTGGGGATTTTATCGCCGCCCTGTGAGTGTGGCGGCGCTGTCAGACTCCGCAGTTATGATTGGCGCCGGTTGCGCAATCCCAGCCGGCCAGTGCCTATCTCTTTTGAACCGCGGGGCTGGTAGCCGAAGTGTCGATCAGAAACGCGTGCGGATCCACCGGCGTACCGTTGAGGCTCACGGTCCAGTGCAGGTTTGGGCCGGTGGTACGGCCGGTGGCGCCGATGCTGCCGACGATCTGATCCTGTTTAACTGGTTGTCCGCGCTTAACGTCAATTCTGTTCAAATGACAATATACGCTGTATAAACCCTGGCCCAGGCTGATGGTCAGCGTGTGACCGCAGAAATAATAATGACCCACGTCCACCACCGTCCCGGCCGCCGGCGCGCGTACCGGCGAGTCCACCGGCGCACCGATATCAATGCCGCTGTGAGGGCTGTGGGGTTCGCCGTTAAGGAAGCGATGCAGGCCGAAGCCGCTGGTCTCGGGTCCCGCTGCCGGCCAGATGAAAGCCAGAGCGGGAGTGCGATCCGGCACCCAGGTGTCGAGCAGTTTACGCAGGTGCGCTTGCTCCCGCTCGATGCGATCAAGTTCCGCGGAGGTGGGATTCACCAATTGCGGGTTTTTGATGATGAGTTTCTGTTCCGGATAGCGCTTTGGCAGTACGCTGAATTTGATTTGCCGCGGCCGTTGCCCCGCCATGCGCACGGCCAATTCCTCAGTACCCGCGGCAGCGGCAAGTGGAATGCCGACGATGGCGTACCAATGACCCGCATGTTTTACCACCATGACGCGCCGCCCATCGAAATGCACCCGCGGGGAAGTTGCTGTGGCCGGCAATGCAATCACCGCCACGCCTCCTGGTACCGGCTCGTTCCTTGGCAGTCCCACCGCCGCGGCCATGGGTAACAATGCCGCCACCAGAAACGCCAAGCTGCCTTTCATTTTCCGATCTCTTTGACTATGGATTCGATTTCGGCCGAGAGCCGGCCGTCGGCGAGTCGCGCATGAATTTTATGGCCGATGGAGGCGGAATCGATCGAGGCGATCACCGTGCCGCTGGCCGCATCCGTAAGGATGGCGTAACCCCGGTCAAGGGTTGCCAGCGGACTGACGGTATCCAGCCCGCGCACCGCCAGACCCAAGCGATTCTCCAGGCCTTTGAAATACTGGCGTGCAGCAAACGCCAGCCGCTGGACCGCCGCCTGGCAACGGTTACGCAGCAGGGCGAGCCTGTGAACAGGATTGTGCTGATACAGGCGTGCATGCAATCCGTCCAGGCGGGCTGCCTGCGATTGCTGCTGCGTTTGCAGTGATTGCAGCAAGCGTACCTCCAGTTCATCCACGCGCTGGGCACGTTCCCGCAGCAGTCGCGCGGGATGCAGTTGCTCGAGCCGTTCAGCATACCAGTCCAGCCGCTGGTGCAGACCGGAGAGTACAGTCACAAGTGTCTGCGTCAGCGTACGGCGGGTTTGTGCGAGCCTGCGCAGCCATTCGCCGCCATCGGGGGTCACCAGTTCCGCTGCACCGCTGGGCGTGGGTGCACGCACGTCGGCGACAAAGTCGGCGATGGTGAAGTCAATCTCATGGCCGATGCCGCTGACAACCGGGATTTCACATTCATAGATCGCGCGCGCCACGATTTCCTCGTTGAAGGCCCACAGGTCCTCCAGCGAACCGCCGCCGCGGGCCACGATGAGCACATCGCATTCGGCGCGGGCACCGGCTATCCGGATCATGGCGGCAATTTTTTTCGCGGCGTCTTCGCCCTGTACCGGAACCGGATAGACAATCGTTCGCGCCAGCCCGTAGCGGCGGCGGATCACGCTCAGGATATCGCGCAGCGCCGCGCCGCTGGGTGAAGTCACCACGCCGATGCTGTGCGGCATGCTTGGCAATAATTTCTTGTGGGCGGCGTCGAACCAGCCGGCTTTTGCAAGTTTCTGTTTGAGTTCCTCGAAGGCGCGCTGCAAGGCGCCGTGGCCGGCCTCCTCCAGGTGCTCGATGATGAGTTGGAAATCGCCGCGGGCCTCGTACAGGCTCACGCGCGCGCGTACCAGCACGTGCATGCCGTCGGCTGGTTTGAAACGCAGCGCACCGGCACGGTTGCGGAACAAGGCGCAGCGCACCTGCGCGGAAGCATCCTTAAGGGAAAAATACAGATGCCCCGAGGCCGGACGCGACAGATTGGACAGTTCGCCCTCTACCCAGATGAGCGGGAAGCCGCCTTCCAGCAGGGTGCGTGCCTCATGGTTGAGTTGTGAAACCGATAGCACCCGCCGCTCCGGGGGTTCCAGTACCAAGCTTTCCTGTGCTGATGTCATGCGCCATCATAGCCGCGGCGCCGGGGCGGCGAAAGCGGCGGCTTGGTGGAATTCAGAGCGCTGCCAGGTTTACCCGGCGAGCATTAAACGTTTATAATTGCACGCTTTATCATTATCTGCCTGGGAGCCATCATGCGCATCCTCCAGGAAGCTCTCACTTTCGACGATGTCCTGCTGGTGCCAGCCTACTCGGAGGTGTTGCCGCGGGATGTGGAGCTCAAGACCCGCCTCACCCGCCATATCAGCCTCAACATCCCATTGATTTCCGCCGCCATGGACTCGGTTACCGAGGCGCGGCTGGCTATCAGTATGGCTCAGGAAGGCGGTATCGGCATTATTCATAAGAACATGACACCGGAGGAACAGGCACGCCAGGTGCGCATGGTCAAGAAATTCGAGAGCGGCGTCATCAAGGATCCCATCACCGTCAGCCCTGACATGAGTGTCGGCGATGTGCTCAAACTCACCCGTGCACACAATATCTCAGGTGTACCGGTGGTGGAGGGCGAACGCCTGGTGGGCATCGTCACCAGCCGTGATCTGCGTTTCGAAACGCGCTACAACGAAATCATCGGCAGGATCATGACCGGCAAGGATCAGTTGGTGACCGTCAAAGAAGGTGCCGACAAGGAGGAGATTCTCGCCAAGTTGCACCAGAACCGTATCGAGAAAGTGCTGGTGGTGAACGACAAATACCAATTGCGCGGCATGATTACCGTCAAGGACATCCAGAAGGCCCGGGATTATCCCAATGCCAGCAAGGACGAGCACGGCCGTCTGCGGGTGGGGGCGGCGGTAGGGACGGGCGGTGATACCGAAGAACGTATCGCGGCACTGGTGGAAGCGGGCGTGGACGTGGTGGTGGTGGATACCTCCCATGGCCATAGCGTGGGTGTGTTGAACCGCGTTCGCCAGATAAAGAAGCGCTATAAAGATCTGGCCGTCATCGGCGGCAATATCGTGAGTGCCGAGGCCGCCAAGGCACTGGTGGAGGAGGGTGTTGATGGTGTGAAAGTGGGTATCGGCCCAGGTTCCATCTGTACCACGCGCATCGTCGCCGGCGTGGGTGTGCCGCAAATCACCGCGGTCGCCAACGTGGCCGAGGCGCTGGTCAAATCCGGTGTGCCGTTGATAGCCGACGGCGGCATCCGGTATTCAGGCGACGTGGCCAAGGCCATCGCGGCCGGCGCATATGCGGTGATGCTCGGCGGGTTGTTCGCCGGCACCGAGGAGGCGCCGGGCGACGTGGAGTTGTACCAAGGTC
>DAHVFI010000384.1 GCA_027317045.1 Gammaproteobacteria bacterium | reverse complement strand
ATGCAGAAGGCGCCCACCGCCAGCAGGCGTTTTGCGGAAACCAGTGCCCGTTGCGTGAGCCGGGTTTTGGAACGGATACCGAGGATGGCCACATCCGCAAGCCGTTCCGAAAGCAGCGTTTCGTCCAGACTTCCGTTAACGGATTCCACCGCGTAACCCTCCCGTTCGAAGCAGGCGATGGCATCCGCATGAATATTTTCCAACAGCAGTACCTTGAGGCGGTTCTTGGGATAAGACACGGCGCCACGAAAACCGCAGTCATACAGCACTTCGTCGAAGCGCGGCGCTATCCGTTTGGCGACTTTAATGACCTCTTCTCGCAGCGCATTCTCGGTGAAGGCGTAGAAACGCTGGGCGGCACCGGCCTGGAAGATTTCGTAATCGCTCCAGCCATCGCCGACCACAACAATTTCACCGGGCAAATTGAGTGCGGCCACCACTTTAGCTTTTCCACCGTTGGCGGAAAGCGGGTTGCTCCAGTCCAATCCGTTCACGTAACCGGCGCTGTCGAAAGTCAGGGTGTTGGCATGCACATGGTCCGCTCTCAATCCGAGCGTTTCGATCACCGGTATTACCACTTCGCGGAAAGCGCTGGTGACGACATGGATGTGGTCGGCGTTGGCGGCGAGAAAAGCGCGGTTATGGGAAAAGGAGGACGTGATCTCGGCTTTCAGCCCTTCTACGAGTTTCGGCAACAGGTCCCGATGCACATGCAACATCCTCAGGCGCTCCGCCAGTGCGCTGCGGAAATCCATGCGACCGGCCATGGCATCTTTGGTTAACCTTTTTATGCGTTCGCGCTTGCCGGCGCCGCCTGGCAGCAGTTCTGCGGCGAGCTCCAGGGTTTCCACCCGTACCAGAGTGCTGTCGAAATCGAGAATGAAGTGAGTGACTGCGGGCATGAATTATCCCTCATCTGTCTCCGCAGGCACATGGTACACTGGCTGCGCCGTGCAGCACCATGTCTGATTACGCGGATTTTTTCATGCACACCGCATCCTGTCTTGTTAATTTGGAATGCGCCGCTTGCAATCTGCCGCATGCGGCCGATCAGTTGCAGAAACTCTGCAGCGCTTGCGGCATGCCGTTGCTCGCGCGCTATGATCTCGAGAAGGCGGCCCGGACGCTGTCGCGCGCGGCCTTGAGAACCCGGCGCGCGGATCTGTGGCGTTACGAGGAAGTGCTGCCTCTGCAGGACGACCGCTTCCGACTGGCGCTGGGCGAGGGCTGGACGCCGCTGCTGAAGGCCCGCTTCGGGGCACGTATCGGTTGCCCGGCCACCTATCTCAAGGACGAATCCTCCAACCCCACCGGCAGTTTCAAGGCACGTGGTCTGTGTCTGGCGGTGAGCCGCGCCTGGGAACTGGGCGCATCGAGCATCGCCATTCCCAGCGCCGGCAATGCGGGCAGCGCGCTGGCGGCATATTGCGCTGCCGCCGGTATCCAGGCGCATGTGTTTATCCCACAGGATGCGCCGCCGGCGTTCGCAGCCGAAGCGCGTGCCTATGGCGCGCGGGTGGAATTGATCGAGGGTCTCATCACCGATTGCGCACGCAAGGTGCGTGAAGGGGTGGAACGTTACGGCTGGTTCGATGTGAGCACGCTCAAGGAGCCGTACCGTATCGAAGGCAAGAAAACCATGGGCTACGAACTGGGCGAACAACTCGATTGGCAATTGCCGGATGTCATCATCTATCCGACCGGCGGCGGCACCGGGCTCATCGGCATGTGGAAGGCCTTCGCGGAGATGCAGCAGCTGGGGTTGATCGGCGGTAAGCGCCCACGCATGGTGAGTGCGCAGGCGGAAAATTGCGCGCCTATCGTGAAGGCTTTCCACGCGGGCGTGAAACGGGCGGAACCCTGGCAGCATGCCAAGACCGTGGCCGATGGCCTGCGGGTGCCCTCCGCCATCGGCGATTTCTTGATGCTGCAAATCTTGCGCGAGAGTCGCGGCACCGGGGTCGCAGTGAGTGACGGCGAGATGATCGAATACGCTCGCGTCATGGCCGCAGGCAGCGGCGTGTTCCCCGGGCCGGAAGGCGCCGCCGCATTCGCGGCCCAGATTAAGTTGTTGGATTCCGGCTGGCTCAAGAGAGATGAGACGGTTGTGCTGTTCAATACCGGCACGCCGCTAAAACAGATCCATCTGTGGGCATAGCCGGAGCATCGATCACGGCTGTGCTTTTATTATTCATTTATAAATTATTGTTGATACCCAGTGCTAATTAAAAGCTTAGGCTATAAAGAAGCTCAGGGGCGGGATCGTTGGACAGACTTGCGGGAAACGATTGCGGTTCCAAACTCATTAACACAGTCACGGGAGGCATGATGTTCTTGCCCTTTTGTTCTCGCAGGTGGGGTACTGGGAAATAAGTCTATGGATATCACCCCGGACATGCCGCATGGGAGGTTCGTTTTTGGTGAGTTTGTGTTCGATCCGCGCAGCGGCGAACTGCGCGACGGCCAAAAGACGGTGTTGCTGCGCCCACAGGTGGCAAAACTGCTGACCCTGTTGTTGAGTCATGCCGACAGCATCGTTTCCAGGGAAG
Organism: Gammaproteobacteria bacterium; assembly: GCA_027317045.1. Taxonomy (GTDB): domain Bacteria; phylum Pseudomonadota; class Gammaproteobacteria; order Natronospirales; family REEB76; genus REEB76. The sequence continues at coordinate 3,014 of DAHVFI010000384.1, read as the reverse complement.
AAATCAGGAATTGCCTGTGGGGCAGCCACACCGTGGTGGAGTTTGAGGAAGGTATCAGCGCCTGCATGCGGCAATTGCGAATTGCGCTTAACGACGGCACCACCGGTACGCGTTATATCCAGACTATCTCGCGGCGCGGCTACAAGTTTGTTTTCCCGGTGACGGTGACGAATGGTGAAGGTCTGACCGCCGCTCATGCGGCCTCCACTGCTCCTCCCCGGCTTTTTCGACCGGGGCCAACCGGCGGCACTCGGGAAAAGCGCTGGCTGGTTCTGTTCACCGTCGTTGTTTTATTGGCGATCACCCTGGGCTTAGCGATTGTCGCCCATTTCAAATACCACGTTCAGTTTTTCACCCAGGCTAAACCCGCGCCTCAAGCGCCGGTGATTGCGGTGTTGCCATTCGCGAACCTCTCCACCAATTCCACCAACACCATTCTGGGGGCGTCCATCGCCAGTGAATTGATTGATCTGCTGGGGCCGGTCACCCCCGCCCGGCTGGGGGTGATCGCGGATACCTCGAGCATGCATTTTGCGGGCAGCGACAAGACCATAAAAACGATCGGCCAGGCGCTTGGAGCGACTTATGTATTGGAGGGCAGCATCACTCAAAACCCGCAATTTGTGCATATATCAGCGCGGCTGATACGTGTGGCCGATCAGAGTTATGTCTGGGGTAATGAATATGCTCTCGGTATCAAGTATCAGAATAGTGATTTCCAACAAACCGTGGTGCAGATCGCAACCCATGTGGCGTCTTTGCTGGCGCCCGATGCCAACATAAAACCCCTGGAATTCACCAGCAACCGGCAGGCGGCCATGGACTACCAGTTGGGACGTTATCTGCTGGTGCAGGGCAACACCGACAAGGCCGGCGACTATTGCCGCCGCGCCATGACGCTCGATCCACATTTCGCGGCCGCATTTGAGTGTAGTGCCCAGTCGCTGATGGCATTGCCAAGCCTGTCTGGCCAGCAAGTCGCATCTGCCAAGGATCTGATCAGGAAGGCACTGCAACTGAACAGTGATTCTTCCGAAGCACATCTGCTGAGTGGTTTGCTGGGTATGTTTTATGATTGGAACCTGACAGCCGCCGGTTCCGAAATCAGGGAGGCTTTGCGCCATAATCCGGGCAATGCCCGGGCTTGGCAGGCCCAGGCGGCTTATTTTTCAGCGCTGGGAGAAAACCAGGAGATGCGCCAGGCCATGACCATGGCTCAGAGTCTGGATCCAGTGTCCATGAGAATTTCTGCCAATTCCGCCGTGCTGTTTTACATTGATCGCCAATACGACGAAGCCGAGCAATATGCCAAAACCGGCGTGAACCTCATGCCGGGCGACGAACTTGCCCGCCACGTTCTTATTTTGGCATTGCTGGGAGAGAGCCGATATGCGGAGGCCAGTCAGCAAGCCGTGCTGGAGATGCAGTATGCGCATGCCACTCCCGCCGAGGTCGCGCTGGTAAAGGCTGGCAGCCAGAAGGCACTGGTGAATTACTTCCGATGGTATGCCAGCATTTGGGCGACGCGGCCGCCTGATAAACTCACCGCCGTGTTTCTCGCCGATGCCTACATGCACCTGGGACGGCCCCAGCAGGCGCTTAAGGTGCTTAACGATACCGTCGAGCAACACACCGTGAGTACGTTGATACCTTTTATCAGTGTGTGGCCGAGCCTGCACCCGCTGTGCGGTAACACCACGTTTGTGACGTTGACCCGTCAGCTCGGCCAGTCAGGGTGCTCCCTGAAGAAATAATCAGCCCAAGCTTATTGGCGCATCTCTGGTAATGGATCGGACGCTAAGCTGTGGCTTAATTTTTCCGCGTCCTGGATCTGTGCCGGGGTCATACCCTGGGCAATGGTGGCCAGGGCGCTGCTGGCATCCAATCCGCCTTTCTGCGCCAAGAGCATCCAGGCATAAGCCTTTACACTATCCTGCTTTACTTCATCGCCGTTGTTATAGATCACCGCCAGATTGTATTGAGCGGCCGGCAGGCCCTGACGGGCGGCCTTTTGATACCAGCTCATTTCCTGCACCGGGTCCTTCTCTACGCCTTGGCCGGTGTAATAGGTCATACCCAACTGGAACTCGGCATATTTGTTGCCGCGGTTGGCCGCCAGTTGAAACCACTGGCGTGCTTTAGCGTAATCCTGTGGAAATCCCTGGCCGTTGAAATACAAGGTGCCCAGGTTATAGGCCGCCGTCGCGACGCCCGCTTGTGCGGCCTGCTTGTACCAGTACGCGGCTTCCTGGTATTCCTTGCGACTGGCGTACATGATGCCAAGATTTGCTTGCGCTTCAGCATCGCCAAGTTTGGCCAACTCCGTAGCATCCGCGATGTCCTGTTGGCTGTAAGGTCCAGATCCCGGAGGCCGGTCCAGATAGGCGGGCGTATGCACGTGTATCACTTGGATACCGGGGGGCAGGTGGTCACCCCACGCTATGCTGGTATGAACTATCAGTGCCGCACCGATTATCCATAACAAGGTCCGGCTGATGCTTTGAATCCGTTGTGTCAGATAACGCGTCATAATGCTACTCCTTCATGGTCATGGGTCAGTCAATACCAGTCATTATTTGCCCGTACACAACGCCTGTTATAGACCATATCCAAACAACTTACGCCTGCAAAACAGTGAAATAACTCCAATTCATTTCTTATTTTTACAGCTTGAGAACTTGTACTCGGCAATCACAAACCTGCGCGTGGGCGGTAGATATCCTGCCACTCGCCGCCAGCACTTCGGAACGCCGCACCGTTCCTGGTCTACTCGGGTAATTAATCCAGAACGGTTCTTGGGCGGCGCCGATGATTGCCGGCAGACCCCCGGTTTTTGGCGGAATCGGTGGCGTTGTCGAATTTGGATGGGATACGGGTGTTGCCTAGGCTTGGCGAACCTCTTTCCGCATAGGCAAAGTCCGCTTAGTGATCCGAGTCCATGTCATGTAGGCAGTCATGAGCATCCGTGTTTTCAATTACCGCATACGGCCTGAAAGCGACAATGCCCGCTGCGA
>DAHVFI010000383.1 GCA_027317045.1 Gammaproteobacteria bacterium | reverse complement strand
CTTCGAGCGCGGCTGCTTCGTCTATGTCGCGGGCGCGCACTGCGGTATCGGAAAGCACGCTCACCATATGCGGCTGGATCTCCAAAATACCGCCGGACACGTAGAACACCGCTTCCTCGTCGGCGCTGATCTTGACCCGCACGCTGCCGGGTTTCAGGCGCGTCAACAGCGGCGCATGCCGCGGGGTGATGCCGAGCTCGCCCATCTCCGCCGGTGCAACCACCATTTGCGCGCTGCCTGAGAAGATTGCATGCTCTGCACTTACGATATCGACGTGGAATGTCATAGCCATACGCTCGTGTGTTCGCTCCGATTACAGAGACTTAGCCTTTTCGACCGCTTCCTCAATCGCACCGACCATATAGAAAGCCTGTTCCGGCAACTGGTCGTAATCGCCATTGACGATACCCTTGAAGCCGCGGATGGTGTCCTTGAGCGGCACGTATTTCCCGGGTGACCCGGTGAACACCTCCGCTACCGAGAACGGCTGCGACAGGAACCGTTGGATCTTGCGGGCGCGCTGCACTGCCAGTTTGTCCTCTTCCGACAGCTCGTCCATGCCCAGAATCGCGATGATGTCCTTCAGTTCTTTATAGCGTTGCAGCACGGCCTGCACGCCGCGCGCCGTATCGTAATGCTCCTGGCCAATGACATTCGGATCCAGCTGGCGCGAAGTCGAATCCAGCGGATCCACCGCCGGATAGATGCCCAGCGAAGCGATGTCGCGGGACAACACCACGGTGGCATCCAGGTGCGCAAAAGTAGTGGCGGGCGATGGGTCGGTAAGGTCATCCGCGGGCACGTACACCGCCTGCACCGAGGTGATGGAACCTTTCTTGGTGGAGGTGATGCGCTCTTGCAGCACGCCCATTTCCTCGGCCAGCGTCGGCTGATAACCCACCGCCGAGGGCATGCGACCCAAGAGCGCCGAGACTTCGGTGCCGGCGAGGGTGTAACGGTAAATGTTGTCCACGAAGAACAGGATGTCGCGGCCCTCGTCGCGGAAATACTCGGCCATGGTGAGGCCGGTGAGCGCCACGCGCAGACGGTTGCCCGGCGGCTCGTTCATCTGGCCGTAGACCATGGCTACTTTGGAGTCGCTCAGATTCTTCAAATTGATGACGCCGGATTCCGCCATTTCATGGTAGAAGTCGTTGCCTTCGCGGGTGCGCTCACCCACGCCGGCAAACACCGACAGACCGGAATGCTCCTTGGCGATATTGTTGATGAGTTCCAGCATGTTGACGGTCTTGCCCACACCGGCGCCGCCGAACAGACCTACCTTGCCGCCCTTGGCGAACGGGCACAGCAGGTCAATGACCTTGATTCCGGTTTCCAATAAATCCGTGGAGCCGGATTGCTCTTCATAGCTCGGCGCCTTGCGATGGATAGGCCAATGCTCCTTGGCCTTCACCGGACCGGCCTCGTCCACCGGTTCACCCAGCACGTTCATGATGCGGCCCAAGGTGCCCTGGCCCACCGGCACCGAGATGGGCGCACCGGTGTTCTGCACTTTAAGGCCGCGCTTCAGCCCCTCGGAAGAACCCATGGCGATGGTGCGCACCACGCCGTCGCCGAGCCGCTGCTGCACCTCCAGCGTCAGGCCGCCGTCTTCCAGTTTGAGTGCGTCGTAGATTTCGGGGATGGCCTCACGCGGAAATTCCACGTCCACCACCGCGCCGATGACCTGTACGATTTTTCCGGAACTCATGTGTTAATCCTCACCGAAAACACCGATTTGTTATAGTTCGCGACGGAGACCGCCGCTCCCACAATACCTTCAATCGAATGTGGGAGCGGCCGTGACCGCCATGGATGGCGGAAATGCAGATTTTGCAGGAGCAAAAATCTGTCCCGGCCGCGATTCCACAAACGCTTTATACCGCCGCCGCCCCGCCGACGATCTCGGCCAATTCCTTGGTAATAGACGCCTGACGCGCCTTGTTGTAAGCGAGCTGCAGGGAGTTGATCAGATCGCCGGCATTGTCCGAAGCGGACTTCATGGCCACCATGCGCGCCGCCTGTTCACAGGCTACGTTCTCCACCACCCCCTGGTAGACCTGCGATTCCACGAAGCGCGTGAGCACGCTGTCCAGCAATTCGCGCGCTTCCGGCTCGTAGATGTAGTCCCAATGGGTCTGCAAATCCGGATCCTCCACGCCCTGTACCGGCAGCAACTGGATGACGCTGGGTTTCTGGCTCATGGTGTTCACGAATACGTTGTTCACCAGGAACACGCGATCCACCTCGCCCGCGCGATAGGCGTCCAGCATGACTTTGACGGTACCCACCAAATCATTCACATGCGGCGTATCGCCCAGGTGGGACGCTTGTGCCAGTACCTTGCCGCCAACGCGGCGGAAGAACGCTATTGCCTTCGCCCCCAGGATGCAGAAATCCGCTTCCGCGTGCTTGTCGCGCCAGCCACGCAGTGCCAGGATGGCGGTCTTGAACAGGTTCACATTCAAGCCGCCGCACAGACCGCGATCGGTGGCAATGACGATGAAACCCACGCGTTTCACCTCGCGCTCCAGCATGAACGGATGACGATACTCGGGATTGGCCTTGGCCAGATGACCGATCACCTTGCGCATCTTCTCCGCGTATGGGCGCGATGCCGCCATGCGCGTCTGCACCTTGCGCATCTTGCTGGCCGCGACCATCTCCATGGCCTTGGTAATCTTCTGGGTGCTGCGGATGCTCTTGATCTGCGTCCGGATTTCCTTCGCGTTTGCCATGTCTATTCAGCTCTGCTCAGTCGTATATGTTATGTAGAGTAGCTTGCAGATTGTGGAAGCGGCGGTCCCCGTCGCGATTCCCAATCATCACCATGCCTGAGTCTTTTTGAATTCTTCCACCGCTTTCTTCAGACCCGCTTCAATCTCGTTGTTGTAATCGCCGCTTTGGTTGACCTTGCCGCGCAAGGCCGCAAAGTGGGTTTGGAAATAACTGTGCATGGCGGCTTCGAAGACCACGATTTTCTTGACGTCCACATCGTCCAGGAAACCTTCGTTGGCGGCGTACAAGGACAGTGCCATGTCGGCGATGGACAGGGGCGAATACTGCTTTTGCTTCATGAGCTCGGTGATGCGGCGGCCGCGCTCCAGCTGCTTGCGGGTGGATTCATCCAGGTCCGAGGCGAACTGTGCGAAAGCCGCCAGTTCGCGGAATTGGGCCAGCGCCAGACGCACGCCGCCGCCGAGCTTCTTGATGATCTTGGTCTGGGCGGCGCCGCCCACGCGCGACACCGAGATGCCGGCGTTGATGGCGGGCCGGATGCCGGCGTTGAACAGATCGGTTTCCAGGAAGATCTGGCCGTCGGTGATGGAAATCACATTGGTGGGCACGAACGCCGACACGTCGCCGGCCTGGGTCTCGATGATGGGCAGTGCGGTGAGCGAACCGGTCTTGCCCTTGACCTCGCCGTTGGTGAACTTCTCCACGTACTCGGGGTTCACGCGTGCGGCGCGTTCCAGCAGGCGCGAGTGCAGATAAAACACGTCTCCCGGATAGGCTTCGCGGCCCGGTGGACGGCGCAGCAACAGCGACACCTGGCGGTAGGCCCAGGCCTGCTTGGTGAGATCGTCATAGACGATGAGCGCGTCCTGGCCGCGGTCACGGAAGTATTCGCCCATGGCGCAGCCCGCATAGGGCGCGATGTACTGCAAGGCGGCGGATTCCGACGCGGATACCGCCACCACGATGGTGTATTCCATGGCGCCCTGTTCCTCCAGCCTGCGGACCACGCTGGCGATGGAAGAATTCTTCTGGCCGATGGCCACATACACGCAAAACAGGTTCTTGCCTTTCTGGTTGATGATGGTGTCCACCGCCACCGCGGTCTTGCCGGTCTGGCGGTCGCCGATGATCAGTTCACGCTGGCCGCGGCCGATGGGCACCATGGCGTCAATGGCCTTCAGGCCGGTCTGCACCGGTTGCGACACGGATTGGCGCTCGATCACGCCCGGCGCCACTTTCTCGATGGGCGAGGTCAGTTTGGTTTTGATGGGGCCCTTGCCGTCGATGGGTTGGCCCAAGGAGTTCACCACGCGGCCCAGCAATTCCGGACCCACCGGCACTTCCAGGATGCGGCCGGTGGTTTTCACCGTGTCGCCTTCCGAGATGTGCTTGTAATCGCCGAGAATCACCGCGCCCACGGAGTCGCGTTCCAGGTTCAGCGCCAGGCCGAACGTATTCTTGGGAAACTCCAGCATTTCACCGTATTGGGCCGCCTGCAGGCCGTGGATACGCACGATGCCGTCGGTCACGCTTACCACGGTGCCCACATTGCGGGTTTCCGCATCCGCATCGAAGTGCTGGATGCGTTCCTTGATGAGCTGGCTGATTTCCGAAGGATTGAGTTGCATGATCGTAATCCTTGAAGTCCTTGAACCGGGTTATTGAATGATGGCCGCCGTGAGGCGGGTCAATTTGTCGCGCACCGAACCGTCAATCACCAAGTCGCCGACGCGGATAACGGCGCCTCCGATGAGCGAGGGATCCGTAACGCAGGTCAGTTTTACCGTGCGCTCGAGTTTTTGCGTGAGCGCCGCGCGGATGCGTGTCTGTTCGGTCGCGGCCACCGCCGTGGCGGCGCGCAATTCTACTTCCACAACGCCTTCCACCTGTTCGCACAGGGCTGCATATTCCACCGCGATTTCCGGCAGGATCGGCAAGCGCCGGTACTCGGCCAGCAGTTTCACGAAATTGCGCCCGCGCGGACCGGTCTTTTGCCCGGACTTGTGGCAAAGCTCCAGCAGCGCCTCGGCCCGTACCGGCGCCGGCACTTGCGGATCGCCCAGCATCACTTGCACCTCGTGGTTGTGCGTAAACCCGGCCAGTAGTTTCAGCAACTTGCCCCATTGTTCGGTTTCTTTGCGTTCGTGGGCGAGTTCGAACACCGCTTTGGCGTAGGGACGTGCGAGAGTGAGGGTTTCAGCCATGAAACATCTGTCTTTTAGTGAATCTGCCGCGCCAGATCGTCCAACAGCGCTTTGTGCGTCTTGGGATCGATCTCGCGTTCGATAATGCGCTCGGCGGCGGCCACCGCGACGTTCGCCACTTCGGCGCGCAATGCATCCTTGGCGCGGTTGAGCTCTTGACGGATCTCGGCCTTGGCGGCTTCCACCTGGCGCTGGCGTTCCGCCTGGGCTTCCTTGCGGGCTTCTTCCAGAATCCGTGACGCTTGCTGGCTGGCAACGTCCACTACTGCGGCGCCTTTGTCGCGCGCTTCGTGCAGGATTTCCGTGGCTTTCACCTGGGCGTGTTCCAGATCCTTTTTACCGCGTTCGCCGGCCGCCAAACCCTCGGCGATTTTGCTGGCGCGGTCGTCCATAGCCTTGGTGATGCGCGGCCAGATGAACTGCATCGTCAGCCAGATGAACAGGCCGAAGGCGATGGCTTCCGCGAACAGTGAGGCATCAATATTCACTGCCGTACAACCTCTTGAAGTGGATGAAACATAGAATTCAGTGGCTCACTATATTGGCTGCCGCCTTCACCGCGCTCACGAACGGATTGTCGAACACGAAGTACAGCGAAAAGCCGATGCCGATCATGGCCACGGCGTCCAGGAGGCCTGCCATCAGAAACATGCGGCCAGCGAGCATGTTGGACAGCTCCGGCTGGCGCGCACAACCTTCCAGGAACTTGCCTCCCAAGATGCCGAAACCGATGGCGGTACCGAGCGCACCCAGGCCGAATACCAGGCCCACGGCGATGGCGGTGAGACCTTGAACGTGTGCAATCAGACTGACGATATCCATTGAGACTCTCCTACGGCCGATTTAACAGTTAAAACAACTCAGTGCGAATGGTGCGACTCGTGTGCCATGCTCAGGTACACGATGGTCAGCATCATGAACAAAAATGCCTGGATAGTGATGATAAGCAGATGGAATCCTGTCCAGGCAAACGACAAGGGCCACTGTACCCACCAGGGCAGTAACGCAATCAATACAAACAAGAGTTCACCCGCAAACATATTGCCGAACAACCGCAGCGACAGGGACAGCGGCTTGGCGAGCGTTTCCACCAGGTTGAGCAACAGGTTCGGCAACGCCAGCAGCAGCTTGGCGAAGAAGTTGTGCGCTGCGAAGGGATGTGTGAACAATTCCTTGGCGTAACCAAGTGGACCTTTGACTCTGACGCTGAAAAACAACGTCAGTACGAAAACCGTGAGCGACATGGCGAAGGTCATGTTCATGTCGTTGGTGGGCACCACTTTCAGGTACACATGCTCGGGATTGGCACCGAACGGCATGCCGAGCCACTGCGCGAGACGCGGCAGCAAATCCACCGGCAGCATGTCCATGAAGTTCATCAGCCACACCCACATGAAGATGGTGAGCGCCAAGGGGGCAATGAGCTTGTTGCGGCCGTGGAAGGTCTCTTTCACCTGCTGGTCCACAAAGTTCACGAGCCACTCGACCATGTTTTGCCATCTGCCGGGAACTCCCGAGGTGGCTTTGCGCGCCGCAATCCAGAATGAGAAAAAGAACACGAACCCCAGTATCAGTGAGACCAGCAGTGTATCCAGGTGCAGCGACCAGAAGCCATGGCCCACCGTCCAATAGGTCAGGTGATGATGGATGTACTCATTTGGAGTAATTGCTGCTGTCTGGCTCATGCTGCTTGCCCGAAACTAATCCTTACCATGCCGATCCAATAAGCCACATAGGTGGCGATATAGGCCAGAATCAGCGGCAGAAACGCCGCTTTCAAGACCACGATGGCGAAGATAAACAGCACCACCGTGATTACGAATTTCAAGGCCTCACCCACCAGGAAGCGCCCCAACCACTGCTGCGGCCCCGCCGCCAAACCGCCGGCGAACAGCTTCAACGCCATAGACAGGCTCGCCACCACATTGATAAGGCCGCCCAAAAGCGCCGACCAGGCCGCATAACGCCCAGCCACCCCGGCCGCCACCAACCCCGCCAGCAGTGTCGTCACCAGTTGCAGGCCAACGATGATGAGCGTGCCCTGCCGGGCTTTGGCAAATGCGCCGGTCATGAGCTGCGCTTCCTGAATACAAAAAAGCCACGTCGTTACCGGGTATGGCAGCGGGTGGCGGCTCCAAAAGCCCCAGCTTGTGGAGAGCCCGGCATTTTAGCGGGCTGGACAGGTATCTTCAATGAATTTTGGGCGTAAAAGTCAGTAGCACGGGCGACTGAAATCCCATCCTTTCAGCGAATGCGGCCCAGAATGCCGTCCAGTTCATCGAGGCTGGTGTAATAAATGACGAGCCGGCCCTTGCCGCCGGTTCCGGTTTCCACGCTGACTTTGGCGCCGAGCTTCTGAGTGAGCTGGTTTTCCAGTTGACGGATGTTGGGATCCACCCGCCGTGGCCCCCTGGCGCCACCTCCGCCGTTCTCCTTGAGCAGCCGCCGCACCAGATTCTCGGTGTCGCGCACCGACAGATGACGGGCCACCACCCGGCGTGCGGCATCCGTCTGGGCGACGCCTTTGAGCGCCAGCAGCGCCCGCGCGTGACCCATCTCCAGGTCACCGCGTTCCACCTGATCCTTGACGGCGTCGGTGAGCTCCAACAAACGCAGCAGATTGGTCACCGCAGCGCGGGAACGGCCCACCGCTTCTGAAGCCTGCTGGTGGGTCATGTCGAATTCGCTGATGAGCCGCTGCAGAGCCTGGGCCTCTTCCAGAGGATTGAGATTTTCGCGCTGGATGTTCTCGATGAGCGCCATGGCAATGGCGGTCCGGTCCGGGACATCACGCACCACCGCGGGAATCTGATGCAGGCCGGCCATCTGCGCGGCCCGCCAGCGGCGTTCGCCGGCGATGATCTCGTAGCGGCGCGCGCCTGCGGACTGAACCCCGTCCAGATGCGGGGTGACGGGCCGCACCACGATGGGCTGTACCAAGCCCTGCGCCTTGATGGAATCCGCCAGGTCCTGGAGGCTTTCCGGATGCATGTGCATGCGCGGCTGGTATTTGCCCGGCTGGATCAAATCCACCGGGATATTCCGCATCTCCTCGGGCCCTTCTTCTGCGTTCATTGCCGGCAGCGCGCCGCCCAGAAGCGCGTCCAATCCACGGCCCAAGCCCTTGCGTTTCGCCGCCACTTTCACGCCTCCCTCGAAGAACCGGGGATTGTAGCAGCAACGCCGGAGACCGCGCCGCGCTCTTGTTCTTTACGCAGTATTTCGCCGGCCAGTGCCAGATACGCGAGCGCTCCCCGGGAAGTGCTGTCGTGCTTCAAAGCCGGTAAGCCGAAACTCGGCGCCTCCGCCAGACGCACATTGCGTGGGATGATGGTGTTATACACCCGCTCGCCGAAATGCATAATGAGTTGTGAGGAAACCTCGTTGGCCAGATTATTACGCGGATCGAACATGGTGCGCAGCAGGCCCTCGATCTGCAGCCGTGGATTCACGCGTTTCAGACGTTCGATAGTGTCCATCAAGGCCGACAGGCCTTCCAAAGCGTAGTACTCGCATTGCATGGGAATCAGCACAGCGTCCGCCGCCACCAGCGCATTGACCGTGAGCATGTTGAGCGAGGGCGGGCAATCAATAAGGATGTAATCGAAATCGGCGCGGATATCCCCGAGCGCGTCCCGCAACCGGGTCTCGCGGTGCTCTGCGCTTATGAGACTCACTTCCGCAGCAGTGAGATCGCTGTTGGCCGGCAATAATTTGAAACCACCGGTATCCAGATTGACGAGCGCATCGCGAATCCGTGTTTCGCCCATGATCACTTCATAGGCACCATGGGCGAGTGCGTACTTGTCGACACCGCAGCCCATGGTGGCATTACCCTGCGGATCCGCGTCTACCAGCAATACACGGCGTTTGGTGGCGGCAAACGAGGCGGCGAGATTCACGGCGGTGGTGGTTTTGCCGACGCCGCCTTTCTGATTGGTGATGGCAATGATGCGTCCCATATATAAAATCAGTGAAGGGTAAGGCGTGAGGGGTAAGGCGTAAGGCACGGGGCGCCGGGAGAAAAGCGTGATGCGTGAGAAGGCGCCCGCGGGAATCCGGTTTTTCTCATCGCCTCATTCCTCACGCCTCACCCTTCTGAATTTCCACCACGCAGCGACTCGCCTCCAGTTCCGGCACCGTAAGCGGATGCACGGTGGCACGGAACCCGGCCGGCAACGCCTGCAATTCATCTGCCGGTGCCTGGCCTTTCATGGCCAGAAAACGCGCATGCGGCGCGCCAAGATGGCCGGCAAGCCGCATAAAATCAAGCAGGGACGCAAAGGCACGGCTGATCACGGTAGCAAACAGCTCCGCGGGACGATAGTCCTCGGCACGCGACTGCACCACCTCCACGTTCCGCAGGCCCAGTGTTGTCACCACGTGGGTTACAAAGCGGGTTTTCTTGCCGTTACTGTCCAGCAGCACAAACTGCCGTTCCGGACAGGCCAGCGCCAGCGGAATGCCGGGCAAACCCGCGCCGGTAGCCACATCCACAATCCGTTCTTCATGCAGGAATGGCAGCACGCTCAGGCTGTCCAGCAAATGCTTGCTCACCATGTCCGTGGGGGTACGGACGGCGGTGAGATTATACGTGGCGTTCCATTTGACCAGCAGCGTGACAAAATCCAGCAGCGCATCTTCCGCCCCTGCCGGCAACTTGACGTCCAGCTGCGCGCGGCCGCGCGCAAGCTGCGCCCCGAGATCGGCGGATTTCATCAGCGGCATCGGAAAATGGTGTTCAGTAATGAGTGGTGGGCGGCGGCACCACGCGCAGGACTTCCTCCACCGTGGTCACGCCTTCCGCGACCTTCTGGGCGCCGCGCAGACGCAGCGGTTTCATGCCGGTACGCATGGCTTCCTGGCGCAAGGCATCCATATCGAAATCGGTGGTGATGAGTTTCTTGATGGCGGGCGTAAAGCCCAGCATCTCGTAAAGCCCGATGCGGCCCTTGTAACCGGTGTTGCGGCACTCCAGGCAGCCAATGGCATTGAATACCCGCTTCGGATTCTGCGCTTTCCAGGGCGCCACCAGGCTGTCCCACTCCTGGTCGCCAAGTTCCGCCTCTTGCTTGCAGTGCGGGCACAGGGTGCGCACCAGCCGCTGGGCGATGACGGCCAACAGCGTCGACTGCAGCAGATAGGGAGGCACCCCCAGATCCAGCAGGCGGCTGATGGACGACGGCGCATCATTCGTATGCAGCGTGGATAGCACCAGGTGGCCCGTGAGCGAGGCCTGCACCGCCATCTCGGCGGTCTCCGCGTCGCGGATCTCACCGATCATGATGATGTCCGGATCCTGTCGCAGCAGCGTGCGCACGCCGTTGGCGAAGGTAAGGTCGATATTCGGCTGTACCTGCATCTGGTTGAGCGCCGGATCCACCATTTCAATGGGATCTTCCACCGTGCACACATTCACATCCGGTTGAGCGAGCTGCTTCAGGGTGGTATACAGCGTGGTGGTCTTGCCGGAGCCCGTGGGTCCGGTTACCAGGATGATGCCGTGGGGGTTATCGATCATACCCTGCCAGAATTTCTCATCCTGCTCTGAAATGCCGAGTTCGCGGAAACTGCGCAACAACACGGTGGGATCAAATATACGCATCACCAGTTTCTCGCCAAACGCGGTGGGCATGCTGGATATGCGCAGTTCGACTTCCTGGCCGCTGGGATTGCGCGTCTTGATACGCCCGTCCTGCGGACGGCGTTTCTCGGAGATGTCCATACGCGCGAGAATCTTAATGCGGCTGGTCACCGGCGCCAGTACTGCGGATGGAAACTGATAGACCTGATGCAGCACGCCATCGATGCGGAAGCGTATCAGACCGGCTTCACGGCGTGGTTCGATGTGAATGTCGCTGGCGCGCTGATCGAAGGCGTATTGCAGCAGCCAGTCCACAATGCTGACCACGTGCTGATCGTTGACGTCGAGCTTGCCGGCACGGCTCAATTCTATAAGTTGTTCAAAATTCTGGATGCCGGTCGCGGCGCTGCCGAGATTCTGGCTCTCGGCGCCGATCACCGAACGTGAAATTGAATAGAACTCCACCAGATAGCGGTTGATGTCATCGGGATTGGAAAACACCCGCCGGATTTTCTTGTTCTGGATCTGGTTGATCTCCCGTTCCCATTCGCGCTCGTAGGGTTCGGAAGTGGCCACCACGATCTCATCCGCCGTGACTTCCACCGGCAATACCTTGAAGCGCGAGGCATAGCCTTGGGAGATCACGCCGGTGATGCGGCGCATGTCGAGTTTCAACGGGTCAATGCGAAAGTACGGCAGCTTTACCTTCTGCGCAAGCCATACGGTAAGGCCCTCGACGGTGAGCGGCGCATGCGGCGGTCGGGCGTCCTGCCAGCCGCGCTTGCCGATCACCGACAAGGGGTGTTGATCGTCGTAGGAACCGCGTTCCGCAAGCCCGCGCAACAAGGCGACGCGCTCCGCGGTGAGCATACCGTCGGCTTCCAGCCAGGCAAGTACGTCCACTAACGGCAGCTTGCGGTCGGGCACGCTTTTGAGGGGGCGGGTACTGGACATCGCTCCAGTGTAGTCAAAACCCACCGGGCCTGCACGGCAGGCCGGAAATCTCAGGGTTGCGCCAGCAGATGCTGCGGATCGGCGAGTTTCAGGCTGCTGATTTTGCCGGTTTTGATGTCCAGCACCGCGATGCGGTTGTGATCGGTATCGGCGACATATAGCTCGTCGGTGGCTGCGCTCAGCCCACCCGGCTCGTCGAATTCACCGTTGCCACCCGCCAACGTGGTCACGCGGCGTGTTTTCGGGTCCAGCACCTTGATCTTGCTGTTGTAGGTATCCGCTATATATAGGCGTCCGGCATGCCAGGCGATACCCAGATCATGTTGCAAACGCACGTCATCGCCGACGCCGTCCACATCGCCGAAATCAAACAGCCCGGTGCCGACCAGCGTGCGGACCCGCGCGCCCGGACCAAAACCGACTTGTCGCACGGCGCTGGCTTCCGGATCAGCCACGTACAAGCTGCGCCCGTCGGTGGTGAGTCCGCTGGACTGCGCGAAACTCGCTTGCGCCAGCGGACCGTCAGTGACGCCTTCCTGGCCGCTGCCCGCGTACAAATTAATGCTGGCTGTCATCGGGTCATAGGTCCATAACTGATGCTGACCGGCCATGGCGATGTATAGCAGCCCGCCGTGGAACAACACCGCCCAGGGCGTATTCAGTTCCGCGCCGCGCGCCGGCATCGCCGGATCAGTCATGTAGGTCTGCTTGCCGTCGCCGGCCACGGTACTGACCGTCTGCTTCACAAGATCAACTTTGCGGATTGCATTGTTATCGGTGTCCGCCACATACAGCATGTCGGCGCCCGCCAAAGCCATACCCTGGGGATAATGGAATTGCGCGTGTGCGTAGTCGCCATCCCGCAATCCGGTGCTGCCATCGCCGATCACCGCCAATACCGTGCCGGCGAGTGTCGTCACCACGATGCGGTTGTGGTTGGAATCGGCGATGAACAGCCGGTCATGCGCCGCGTCCGCTAAAACTTTTCCGGGATACAGCAATGTGGTCTTCGGCATTTCCAAATGAATACCGCTGAACCACAGGGGTTTGGCATTGATCTCGCCCTTGGCGCCGAATCCCTGGACCAGCGTGCCGATGACTTTATTCAGCAACGCGTAATGTCCTTCGCCGGACACCTGGCCGACCACGTTGCCGGCGGGATCGATCACTGTGAGAGTGGGCCAGCCTTCGGCGCCATATGCATTCCAGATCTGCATGTCCTTGTCGTTCACCACCGGATGATCAATGCCGTAGCGCAGCACCACCGCTTCGATGTGGGCGGTCTTGCGCTCGGTGGCGAACTTGGCGGAATGCACGCCGATGATGACCAGTTTGTCGCCATAGGTCTTCTGCAGTTTGTCCAGGTCGGGGATGATGTGGAAGCAATTGATACAGCCGTAGGTCCAGAAATCCAGCAATACCACTTTGCCGCGCAATTCCTTGAGCGTCACTGGTCGGCCGCCGGTATTGATCCAATCGAGGCCGGTGGGGAACGCTGGCGCCGGCTGCTTGCCGGCCAGCGACGGCATATCCGCCGCCACCGCCAATGGCAGCGCATCCAGGCCGCTGACCCAGCGCAGGCCTGTGAATATCACACCCGCGAGTACCGCCAAAACGGCGCCAACCGCGATTCCGCGAACGACTTTCACTTTGGAACTCCTGGTTTCACTTCGACGCATAGCAATTGGACACGCGCCGCCCGGATATTATTACGTGTGTGGCGAAAAATAGTTTCAGCATCCGGCACTGGAAAGGCTTGGCAGGCATTAAAATCAGACCATAGCCCCAACTGAGCTGCACCGCTAAGGCGGGTTAATCTCGCTTCGCTAAGCGTTTGCGGATCAATTGTAATTCCTGCCGGCGCTTGGTGCTGGTTTTGGGGTAGGTCATTTTGAGGCCTGCGAGGGTATCGAGGATAATCCTGGACACAATCAGCCGGGCGTTTTCCTTGTCATCGGCAGGTACCACATACCAGGGGGCCTCGCGGGTGCTGGTGGCAGCCAGGCATTCCTCATAGGCCTGCCTATACTGTTTCCAAAATCCCCGCTCCTCAATGTCCGCCAGACTGAATTTCCAGTTCTTTTCCGGCTCGTCAATCCGTGCCAGAAAACGCTGGCGTTGCTCTTCCTTTGAGAGGTGTAGATAGAACTTGAGGATGCGGGTTCCGTTGCGATGCAGGTGCTTCTCTAAATTCACGATCGAACGATAGCGGTCGTGCCAGATCACCCTGTCGTCATGCGGTGCGTCCGGGAGTCCTTCACTCTGGAGTAACGCGGGGTGCACCCGCACGATCAGCACTTCCTCGTAGTAGGAGCGGTTGAAAATCCCGATGCGCCCGCGTTCCGGCAGATCGCGGGTGGTGCGCCACAGAAAGTCATGCTGCAATTCGGCGGGGCTGGGGTGCTTGAAGCTGAAGACCTGGCAGCCTTGCGGGTTGACCCCGGACATCACATGCTTGATGGCGCCATCCTTGCCGGCCGCATCCAGCGCCTGGAATATCAGTAGCAGGGCATGGCGGTTGGAGGCGTAGAGCAGCTGCTGCAGCGCGCTTAGCTGCGCGACATGCTCGGCCAGCAGTGTTTGATATTGCTCCTTGGACTTGTAGACCGGCTCGACAATCGTTGGCCATTTACGAAGGCTGATTTCAGTATCCTCAGCCACGCGAAAATCCTCGGAATTGATTTTCATGCTAATTCTTCCAGCATTATTAGCCAATTTGGTTTGGTTCCAATGATTATAGAGTGATTTCTCTGAACGCATATTTCGCCAGCCGAAATCAATTCCTAATATACGCCATCGGCATGCATCGGACATTAAGACAACAACATGCGGCCGGGTAAACGCCTCTCCGCGATTCCGCGGTTATACTTGGCTGGGACATGACCGTTTTGGAAAAAGAGAAAATGCAACACGCATGCACGCGAGCCAAGCTAGGCTTTCTGACCATCATATTTTTGATGCTGCCATGGCGTGGAGTGAATGCCGGACAGATTCAATCACACAAAATATTCATGACCTACTGGTCTGACAATACAACCCGGTATGCGGATTACCCGATCCCCGGCAGCCTGAGTCCTTCCGGCACTACTCAACAAAACCCAGAGTTAATGGGCCAACTGGATATGATCAATGTATTAGCCTATGCCTTTTTGCAGGTCGACGGGTCGGGCCATGTGTATTTCAATCATCCAGCCGTTGACCTGTCCCGACACGACGTGAAAGGGTTTTGTCATCAGCATTCCAACAGCTGTCCGCGTGCCGGGCTGGCCTCGGCAGGCAGTTTCTCAGCTTTTGCCAAACTGCAGAACACTCGGCGGACACTCAGAAAAATCATTTCCATCGGCGGTGCCGGCAGTCAAAACACCTTTGAAAACGCCATCGCACATCCAAAAACGTTCGTCGAATCCGCTTCCACGATCATTACTGCATATCACTTGGCCGGCATCGATCTGGATTTCGAGCCCTCCGCGCTTTTCGGTTCGGCTGAAGGCGGGCGCTACGTCCAACTTGTGCATGCTTTGAGAAAGAAACTGGGCCCGCGGGCCTATATCAGCATTGAGGTCCCCGGCGATTGGGAAACCCTGCGCAGTATGGATTGTCCGTCCAATACCTCCTGCAGCAGCAATCTGAAACACATTGCGGGCGATGCCTATGTGTCACTCATGGGTTACGAGTTTCATGGTCCCTATTATCCCGGTGGCGTAACCGGCAACAACTCAAACCTGTACAGCAGCCCGGATGAACCGTTGATCCCCGGGTACTACCATGTCAGCGACAACCAGGCGGTCGAATATCTGACATTTGTGGGTGTGCCGGCGAATAGAATCCTGTTGGGGTTTCCTGTTTACTTTGTCGCGTATGGCGAGGTCAGGGCCACCGATGGTAACCACGGACTTTATGCACGCTTCCAAAAGCGCAAAACCACGAAATACGATTTGAACAGGGGTCATGGTTCGTATCGGGCCGCGCAGAAACTGCTGGAATCCGGGTTTAAACCTCACTATATCCGTGTCGACGGCAGGATCAGTGCTGTGTTTGCCTTCAAC
>DAHVFI010000378.1 GCA_027317045.1 Gammaproteobacteria bacterium | reverse complement strand
CATCCGCGAACAGCCGGCGGCGCAGACGGGTTCGATCAAGCCGGCCCTGAGAATCCAGGATTTGTTTGCCGAGCTCCGCTACCAGCTGGGTCAGCCCCGGGTTGCCCGGAGAGGTCAGCTCCCGGGCCAGGACATCCGCATCCACGACCGGTACGCCGAGCCGGGCGAATTCCGCCGCCGCCGTGGACTTGCCGCTGGCGATACCGCCCGTGAGCCCCACCTTGAGCATGGGGTTCAGGCACCGCCCATCAGGTCCAGGTAGGCGCGGGTAAGCTGCGGCCCCCATAACAGGGCGATCCAACCGGCCACGGCCAGATACGGCCCGAACGGGATGGGGATGCCGCGTTGCACGCGGCGACTCAGGATCAAACCGATACCCACCACCGCCCCCGCTGCAGACGCCAGCAGGATAACCAGAGGCAGACTTTGCCAGCCGAGCCAGGCCCCCAGTAAGGCATACAGCTTGAAATCACCATAACCCATGCCTTCCTTGCCGGTGAGCAAACGGAATCCATGGTAAACGCACCACAGGCTCAGATAACCCGCTACCACCCCAATGAGAGCGGAGCGCACATCCGTGAAGGTATGGCCGAGATTGAATAGCAGCCCCAACCACAGGACAGGCAGGGTGATTTTGTCCGGCAGCAATTGCTTTTCAAGATCAATGACCGCCAGCGCCAGGAGGGCCCAGGTAAACAACAGGGCCCCCAGGGCCGGCCAACCGAAACCGAAATGCCACGCGAGCCAGCCGGAGAGAATCCCGGAAAGGATTTCTATCAGCAGATAGCGCGGCGAGATGCGTGTCTTGCAGGCACGGCAGCGGCCGCGCAACAGCAAGTAACTCAGTAGCGGAATATTCTCCAATGCGCTGATAGGATGACCGCAGTGTGGGCAACGGGAGCGGGGGACCACCAGATTGTAGGGTTCGGTGTCCGCTGCCGGGGTCGCACTCAATTCCGCGCAATGCTCCTGCCATTCCCGCTCCAGCATGATGGGCAGACGGTGGATAACCACGTTCAGAAAACTGCCCACGATCAAGCCCAGGCAGACCGCGGTTGCCACCCACAGCGGCGGGTTGGTTTGCAGGAATGATATTAGGAGCATTGAATGGAATGCTCCCAGGAAGGTCGCCAGCCCCTCACTTCAAACCTCTCCCGCCAGGGGAGCGGCGGGCAAGGGAGAACCCACGATATTTTATTTGGCGATCCATATGCATGCAAAGCCAGCCTTGAGGGCAACCGGGAAACGGGGCGCCGCCGTCGGCGCCCTGCGGGTGACGCTCAGAATGCGTTGCCGAGATTAAAGATGGGCAGATACATGGCCACCACCAGTCCGCCCACCAGCACACCCAGAATCACCATGATGAAGGGCTCCATGAGGCTCGACATGCTGTCCACGGCGTTGTCCACT
>DAHVFI010000376.1 GCA_027317045.1 Gammaproteobacteria bacterium | reverse complement strand
TTTGACCGGCGACCAGCATCAATACAGCTGCGATGCGCTCATCATCGCCACCGGCGCCACCGCCAAGTATCTGGGCCTGCCATCCGAAGAAGCCTACAAGGGTCGCGGGGTATCCGCCTGCGCCACCTGTGACGGATTCTTCTATAAGAATCAGCACGTGGCGGTCGTGGGCGGCGGCAACACCGCGGTGGAAGAAGCCCTGTATCTCGCCAATATCGCCTCCAAAGTCACGGTGGTGCACCGCCGCAATACGTTCCGCGCGGAAAAAATCCTGGCTAACGAACTCATCGAAAAATCCAAACACGGCAACGTGGAAATCCTCTGGGATCACACCGTCGATCAAGTATTGGGCGATGATTCCGGCGTTACCGGCCTGCAGGTGCGCAGCACCCAACATGAAGACCAGGTCCAGCAAGTGCCTTCCAAAGGGGTATTCATCGCCATCGGCCACACCCCCAATACCCAATTGTTCGAAGGCCAGTTGAAGATGAAAAATGGCTATATCGCCGTGAAGAGCGGTATCGAAGGCCAGGCAACTGCCACCAGCGTTCCCGGCGTGTTCGCCGCCGGCGATGTCATGGATCAGATATACCGCCAGGCGGTCACTTCCGCCGGTACCGGCTGCATGGCGGCGCTGGATGCAGAAAAATACCTGGACGCTCTAGGACGCAAGTAGGTGCGCTTGTGCACCCCACGATTATCCATGCTCTCCCTGGGTGAGGGCAGGCTGGAGTGAGGGGCATCGCAGGCCGGCAATCCTTTGACGACTCCAAATCGAGAACCGGCGGCAGGGGAATCCTCGCTGCCGCCAAGAAGTTGTTAAAGATAGCCAGCACGCTTGCGCGCCCTACTCCCTGGCGATGCGGAACGTTAAGCTGTATAGCGTGAATGCCCGGGTACACGCTTCCATCGATGCCATCCCTGCTTCCGGCTGGAACCGGCTGGCGGGCAGCAATCCCTTTCTGCGGCATGAATTCCTGGCGGCGCTGGAACACAGCAGCTGCGTCGGCATGCAAACGGGCTGGCAGCCACGGCATCTGAGTTATACCGATGAAACCGGGCGTCTCATCGGTGCTCTGCCGCTGTATCTTAAATTCCATTCGTACGGTGAATACGTGTTTGACTGGGCCTGGGCCGAAGCCTGGCAGCGCGCCGGGCTCGCCTACTACCCAAAACTCGTGGCTGCCGTGCCCTTCTCGCCCGTCAGCGGCCCGCGGCTGTTATTGGCGCCGTCGGCGGAACAAGGGAATATCGCTGAGACCTTGATAAGCAAAACACGCGAGCTGGCAGTGACGCATGCGGCTTCATCCGTTCACTGTCTTTTTCCATACACAGACGAAATTCAATATTGGGAACCACAGAAATACATGTTGCGCAAGGATTGCCAGTTTCACTGGCACAACCGCGATTATCAGGGATTTGATGATTATCTCGCTGCCCTATCTGCGGGGAGCCGCAAAAAGATAAAACGTGAACGCCGTCGGGTAGCCGAAGCCGGAATCACCCATCGGATATATAGCGGTGATCGACTCGACGACCGCTTGCTCGACGTGCTTTACCGATTCTATTCCGCCACCTATGCCAAACGCGCCCGGCCTGCTTACCTGAACCGCGGGTTCTTTGCCGAGATCGCCGCCGGCATGCCGGATGCCCTGCGGGTGATTTTTGCTTTTCTCGATAACGAGCCGGTAGCCTGCGCCATCTGTTTCCGGGACGCGGAGTCGCTCTACGGCCGCCACTGGGGTTGCGAACGGGAATTTCACAGCCTGCATTTCGAAACCTGTTATTACCAGGGCATCGAATACTGCATTCGCGAGGGACTGAAGCACTTCAATCCGGGCGTCCAAGGCGAACACAAGCTGGCGCGTGGTTTCGAACCCAGCGTCACCAACTCGCTCCATTGGATTGCCGAACCCACATTCCGCAAAGCCATTGGCGACTTCCTGCAGCAGGAATCCCGGATGGTGGACGCTTATGTGCGGGAGGCAGCGCAGCATCTGCCCTACCGCTCCGCCAATCGTGCCCGTGACTGATGCGCTTCAAATCGGCTGGATTCAGCCAGGCAGCCCGCCGGAAACATTTCCGGAGGTACACCATGCGTTGCGTGATCCCGATGGATTGCTGGCGGCCGGTGGCGACCTTTCGCCGGAACGTCTGCTATTCGCCTACCGTCACGGGATATTCCCCTGGTACAGAGAAGGTCAGCCGATTTTGTGGTGGTCGCCGGATCCACGCACCCTGCTGTTTGTGGATCAGATGCATATCAGCCGGTCGCTGCGCCGGCGTTTGCGACAGAGTGGATTTACGGCCCACTTCGATACTGCATTTGTGGATGTGATATCCGCCTGTGCCCACACCCGCCGCAAGCAAACCGAAAGCGGCACCTGGATCACTTCCGCCATGCAACAGGCCTACGCGCAACTGCACCGCCTCGGTCACGCGCACTCATTGGAAATATTCATGGATGGCGAGCTGGCGGGCGGACTTTATGGCGTGGCCCTGGGAGGCGTATTCTTTGGCGAATCCATGTTCAGCCGCCGCGACAATGCGTCCAAGATCGCCCTCGCCTGTCTGGCGAGACAACTCAGCGCCTGGGGATTCGCATTCATTGACTGTCAGGTGTACTCCGAACATCTTGCGCGCCTCGGCAGCGTTTGCATCCCACGTATAGAGTTTCTGCGTCTGCTTAAAAAATACACAGCGTTGCCGGGGAATCACGACCCATGGCAATTGGATATTTCACTGGAATTCTGATGCAGGACGCCGTTCACAAGATTAATTCGCTACTGCTTTCGCCGGAGCACCCTTGCAACTATTTGCCCGGCCTAACGGCACGCATGATCTTTCTGGATCCGGGCGCCGCCCCGCAAAATCATGTCTATAGTCAACTGGCGAAACAAGGTTTCCGGCGCAGCGGCAGTACTCTCTATCGGCCCGGCTGCGAGCACTGCAGCGCCTGCATCCCGGTGCGCATTCCGGTGGATGATTTCAAGCCGGGTCGCAGCCAACGCCGCACTTGGCAACGAAACCAGGACTTGAATGTGCAACTGCGCCCTGCGGGACTCGCTGATGAACACGTTGCGCTTTATCATCGCTATATGAACTGGCGGCATCCGGGCGGCAGTTTGGATAAATCCTCGGCAGCGGACTATGCGGCTTTCCTCACTGGACATGAGGCCACGATTTTCGCGGAACTTCGCCTGCACGGGCAGCTCGTGGGAGTGGCGGTGGTGGATGCGCTGCAAGATGCTTTCTCGGCGGTGTACACCTTCTACGCGCCGGAACTGCCGCAACGCAGTCTTGGTACCTTCGCCATCTTGTGGCAAATAGCCGAGGCCCGGCGTCGCCGTCTGCACTGGCTGTATCTCGGCTACTGGATCGCAGAAAGCCCGAAAATGGCTTACAAAAGTCGTTTCCGCCCCCTCGAACAATTGACGGCAAACGGCTGGGAAGCGGCAATCTGAAAACGTCCGGTTGTACATAAATCCCAATTCCGGCAGAATCTGCGCGCCCTGAGCGGTCCGCCGGCCCGATTCGGGTTCTTTAAACAACAACTTGAGGGTGTATGCCGAAAGAAGAAAACATCGAGATGGAAGGCAAAGTGGTGGAAACCCTGCCCAACACCACCTTCCGGGTGGAACTGGACAATGGCCATGTTGTGCTCGCCCACATCTCCGGCCGCATGCGCAAGCACTACATCCGCATCCTCACCGGCGACCGCGTCACCGTCGAACTCACTCCCTACGATCTCACCAAAGGCCGCATCACTTACCGCGGCAAATAATGTCCAGTGCGTCGTTTCGGGTCAGCCCAGAGCTTCGCATGAGGTATTGATACAGGGGAAGAACCCCCTCTCCGTTTGCGATTCCTCGAATTCTGCCCACTCTTAGAACGGCTAACAAAATAAAAACCTTTGCCTTCTACCTTCCTCTCAACCCTTCTCTCTGATGGGAGACGATTACAGGGGTATAGAAGGTAGGGCAACGCAGGGAGCGGTTGCCGAGGGTGGGGTAATGGCACGTTAAAGGCATTTTGTTAGATGCTCAAGCCTTGCACAACACGTCGATGCGGGCAGGCGGAATATTCCGCCATTCCCACGATGCCTTATAGCGCTCGAACCCCAGTGTCTGGAGCGGTGAAGCCCCCACCCAGCCATAAGTGAATTGCACAAGCATCCCGTCCGTATCCAGCAACTCATGCATTTGTGCGGCAATCGCGGTTACCACGGCATCCGGCAACGAGCGCAGCGGCAGACTGGATACAATGGCGCAAACGGCATCCTGCGGCCCAACCCAGCGTATCAGCTCGGCGGCGTCTCCCTGCACCACGGTCAGATACGGGAAACGGCGGCGCAGCAGTTTGCACAATTTTGAACTGCGTTCAACCACGATCAAGCGGGAAGGTGCGATACCACGGGCCAGCAAAGCCTGGGTGACAGCGCCCGTACCCGCCCCGATCTCAACGATGAGCGCTTGGCTATCCAGCGGCACAGTCGCCGCTATCGCCTGCGCGAGCCAGGATGAACTCGGCAATACCGCGCCGACTCTTGACGGGTGCCGCAGGAATTCCCGCCAAAGCACCAGCGTTGACGACAAACGCAAATGGACATCAAACCAAGTGATCGCATTAGGCCATACCACAGTTAATACATAACTGAGTAAGTTGCGCGCCATTTCCGGCTTTGACCTGAATTTTTCTTGCATGCACAATCCTTGACGGAGCAGAAATCATCAATCGGTCCGATGAATTCAGAACCCGGATGCTGGCAGTATGATACCCCGCATCATTGACTGATACGGAAATTACCCGAGTAATAAGATTACGATCTGGTAATGATCGTCAGCCACCCGGAAAATCTCAATGGATCGTCGCAAGCGCAAGTGTAATGATTCTCAATCATCACCCCATCAGCGGGTAATACACCCGCCCGTTCATGTGGACCAGGCCTGCGCCGTCCAACTGTTCCTGGAACGAGTAGCCCGAGCGATGAAATCCTTGCGGCTTGATGTCTGATTGGATGACAAGTCGTAGGTCCAATTGCCCGCATCCCGTCGTAAGCCGAGCGCGTCAAAGGTCGCTCCCTGCATCGTGCCTCCCACGGCACTTGTACATCCCTGTACATCGCTCATGCGCTGGATCACGGTATCTTGGTCATTGGTGTCTGACCGCAGTTCTGTCTATTGCAGAGTGATTGGTTGAGAGGGTGTCTGCGGAGGTTGCCCTTTCTTGATTATCCCCTGCTTTTCCAGCGCATCCACCATGTTATGGAGGTTTTGATAAAGCGCAAGCGCACCGGGTAATGGCATTACCAATCTACAAGAGGGATATTGTTTGCCTGCGAGTGGCTCGGGTGGCTTTGGAGCATCGAGGCGATTGACGACAAAAGTAAATCGAAAGGTAGCGCCATCGAATACCAGATTTTGTATCGAATCGGCATAGGTTTCTGCAAGACCTGGATTATCAACAAATATGTAATTAGTGCTGGTGTCGGGCATGTCTGCCTCCTCGACTTTATCTGTGGATTGCTGCTAAAAGCATCTAAAAAAATGCATTACCCCCCACCAGGGAAGAGGGCGTCGTGAAGCGGTTAGAGGCACAGTATTCTTCTGTAAGACGCTCAAACAAGGATATACAAATCTTTTGACTGCATGCCCTGACAAGGGTGCCAAGACTTACCTTCTGATGGATTCAGAACGCTGTTTGCGCCTGACAAGGCTGTAATCAGGACTGTGCCGGTGTAGCTGCTACCGGTGTCACCGGCTTTGATTCGATGGTGAATTCGAACTCGCCGTCCTTCATGCCTACGCTTACATGCCCGCCCTGAGCAAGCTTGCCGAACAGCAATTCCTCGGCCAGCGGTTTTTTGATGGCTTCCTGGATGACCCGCGCCATGGGGCGCGCGCCCATTTTAGCATCGTAGCCGCGGGTGGCGATCAATTTGCGGGCGGCCTCATCCACGTCCAGGGTCACACCCTTCTGCTCCAGTTGGCCTTCCAGCTCGATCACGAACTTGTCCACCACCTGGGCGATGGTGCGTTCGTCGAGACTGTTGAAATGGATGATGGCGTCCAGCCGGTTACGAAACTCCGGACTGAACAGGCGGCGGATAGCTTCCATACCATCGGGGGTGTTGTCTGTTTGGGTGAAGCCGATGGACGGCCGGCTCATTTCCTGAGCACCGGCATTGGTGGTCATGACGATGATGACGTGGCGAAAATCCGCTTTACGGCCGTTGTTGTCCGTGAGGGTGCCGTGGTCCATGACCTGCAACAGCAGATTGAAAACCTCCAGGTGGGCTTTCTCGACCTCATCCAATAACAGCACACAATGGGGGTGCTTGAGGATGGCGTCGGTCATCAGTCCACCCTGATCAAAGCCCACATAGCCCGGTGGCGCGCCGATGAGCCGCGATACCGTATGACGCTCCATATATTCGGACATATCGAAGCGCAGAAACTCGATGCCGAGGATCAGCGCCAGTTGTTTTGTGACCTCGGTTTTGCCCACGCCCGTGGGACCGGCAAACAGAAACGAACCGATGGGACGGGTTTCGGTGCCCAGACCGGAGCGTGACATCTTGATGGCGGCGGCCAGGGAACCGATGGCCTTGTCCTGGCCGTAGATCACCAGTTTCAGATCCCGCTCCAGGTTGCGCAGGCCTTCCTTGTCGGAAGCCGAGACGCTCTTGGGCGGAATGCGCGCCATCTTGGCGACGATTTCCTCGATGTCCTGCGCGCTGATGGTCTTGCGGCGTTTGCCGGGTGGGCGCAAACGCATATTGGCACCGGCCTCGTCAATCACGTCAATGGCCTTGTCCGGAAGGTGCCTGTCGTTGACGTAGCGCGCGGCCAGCTCCGCCGCCATCTCCAAAACTTTATTTGGGTACTTGACCTCGTGGTGCGCCTCGAACTTGTGACGCAGTCCCTTGAGGATGCGCGCGGTTTCCTCCACCGTGGGCTCGGGCACATCGATCTTCTGGAAGCGGCGCGCCAGCGCCCGGTCCTTCTCGAACACACCGCGGTATTCCTGATAGGTGGTGGAGCCGATGCACTTGAGTTCGCCGTTCTGCAGCACCGGCTTGATGAGATTGGAAGCGTCCATGACGCCGCCGGAGGCGGCGCCGGCACCGATCACCGTATGGATCTCGTCGATGAACAGGATATTGCCGGAATCCTGCTTGAGTTCCGTAATTACGCCTTTGAGGCGTTTTTCGAAATCGCCGCGGTACTTGGTGCCGGCGATGAGTGCGCCCATGTCCAAGGCATAGAGGGTGGCATCCCGCAATACCTCCGGCACCCGGTCTTCCACGATCAGCAGCGCCAAGCCTTCCGCCAGCGCGGTCTTGCCCACGCCCGCCTCGCCCACGAACAGCGGATTGTTCTTGCGCCGGCGGCAAAGTATCTGGATAGTGCGTTCGATCTCATGTTCACGGCCGATGAGCGGATCAATGCGACCTGCGCGCGCCAGTTGATTCAGATTGGCGGTATACAACTCCAATGCCGTCTTGCCGCCCTTGGACGGGGCTTCCGCATCGTCATCACTCTGTTCAGCGGCGCCTTCATGACCTTCATCCTCGTGAATCTTGGAAATACCGTGGGAGATGTAATTCACGATGTCCAGCCGGGCAATCCCCTGACGGTTCAGGAGATAGACCGCATGGGATTCTTTCTCGCCATAGATTGCCACCAGCACATTAAGGGCAGTGACTTCCTTGTGACCCGAGGACTGCACGTGGAACACGGCGCGCTGCAAGACACGCTGGAAACCCAGGGTCGGTTGCACGTCCGGATCCGGCTGCTCCAGATGCGGGGTGTTGGTATCAATGTAGCTCAGCAACTCATGACGCATGGGTTCGATATCCACGCCGCAGGCACGTAGCACCTCGATGACGCGCGGCGTATCCAGCAAGGCCAGCAACAGGTGTTCCACCGTCATGAATTCGTGGCGTTTCGCACGCGCTTCCTTGAAGGCGGTATTCAGACAGAACTCCAGTTCCTTGCTGAGCATGCTCATGCTTCCTCCAGGGTGCACAGCAGCGGATGCTGGTGCTTGCGGGAATAATCGTTCACCTGGGCGGCCTTGGTTTCGGCGATCTCAAAGGTGAAAACGCCACACACGCCTTTACCGCGGGTATGCACGTGCAACATGATTTGGGTGGCCTGGATGCGATCCATGCGGAAAAAAGTCTGCAAAATCTCCACCACGAACTCCATGGGGGTATAGTCGTCATTCAGCAATACCACCTTGTAGAGCGGCGGCCGCTTGAGGCGCGGCTTGGCCTCCTCCACCACCAGGCCGCGCTGATATTCCTCGTCGCTGCGTTCTTCGCTCATGCAACAATTTTAGTCCGAATTACGGCCTTCCGGTGCCCGCCTGCGCTTCACTCCATATGGGTCGGTACCGGCCGAAACAAGCCTGGAGCAAGCCGGCTCTGCTTTCAGGGAGGCATTCCGGAGCGTGGTTTTCACAAAACCCCGGTCCGCCCGAATGCATCCCGTGCGTTGATTTATGATGGTGCGGCACCAGCCCAAGCCGCCCAGCCCTTGAGGCATTGCCGGGCATGTCAGTATCATGCGAACCGGCAGCCGGTGCCCACCTGGGCCCAACCCCGGCCCGGACCATGGATGAGATTCACAAGCTCGATGACAGCATGCAAATAAACGACCTGCACATGGCGGGCGCGCAGACACTCCTGCGTCGCCTCATGCCGGTGGTGGAGCGGCGCCTGCCTTTGTGGGCAGGCGTGGTGATGGGGCTACTTATCGCCTGGATGCTGGCACAGCTGACCTGGACGCTATTGCCCCGCCCTCGCGAATCCACACCTATATATAGATCACGATCCGCCGCCACCCCGGGTTTCGATGCCGGCAAGCTTGCGAACATGCATCTTTTCGGCGTCGCCAATGTCAGTGGTCCCGCCAATGCGCCAGCTACCACCTTGAATCTGATCTTACGGGGTATCGTGGCGGCCGCCAAGGACAACCATGAATCACTGGCGATCATTTCTTCCAATGGTATCGAACAGACGTATGCGCCAGGCGCA
>DAHVFI010000365.1 GCA_027317045.1 Gammaproteobacteria bacterium | reverse complement strand
ATTGAGAAGAGCCAAATCATGGAAATCGGCCAGATCGCCATCACCGTCAGCGAGGTTTCAAAAGTGCTGCCTTTTTTCCGCGACCTGCTGGGTTTGAAATTCCTGTTCAACCCCAATCCCAATCTGGCTTTCCTGTCCGCCGACCCGGTGCGCATCATGCTTTCCACGCCCCCGGGGATCCAGGGTGGCAGGCGCCAATTCCATCCTTTATTTCAAGGTCAGCGACGTGGTCGCGGCTCACGCCGCCCTGGTCAGGAAGGGAGCGGTCAACGAGCGCACGCCGCAGCGGACGGCGAAGTTACCCGACCACGAATTGTGGATCGGTTTTCTGCGTGACCCGGACGGCAATCGGGTGGTTCTCATGGAGGAAAAGCGCCAGCCGCGATCGCAGGTTAATTTGAACGCAGCAGGAGCACTATGAAAACCATCCGGGTCAAGGTCAAGCCCAGGGCGCGCGTCAGTGCACTCGAAGAGCCGGATGCTGACGGCGTGTGGCTGGCACAGCTGAAATCACCGCCGGTGGATGGCAAGGCCAATGAAGAACTGATCGCACTGGTCGCGCAGCGCTTCGCGTGCCCCAAATCCGCGGTTTCCATCAAAAGCGGTGCCACCGGCCGCATGAAGCGGATTCAGATTAAAGTGTCTTGAATCGAGACCGCTTTGTGTAGGAATGGTATACAGATTTGAAAGTGGGGTGATAGCCGGCACTCTGTTTGCCTGGATATATCACACACTCGCGAACAGGCACCCGGACGATGCAGTCTGATCTGGTCGTTGACGGAGATTCTCGATGGCGAAAGTATTGGGTATCGGAGGCGTCTTTTTTAAGGCGCGGGATCCGAAGCGGCTCGCGACCTGGTATGCAACCTGGCTGGGTCTTGAAATTGACTCCTCTTTCGGCGGGGCGCATTTCCGTCCAACTAGCTTGCCTGAAAAGACATGTACCGTTTGGGCACCGTTCAAGGAAACCACCGATTACTTTGATCCTTCAATGCGTCCGTTCATGATCAACCTGATTGTTGACGATCTTCCCGGAGCACTGCGTCAAGTCACGAAGGGAGGTGCAAGCCTGGTGGGAGACCCGCAGGAATTGGAATACGGAACGTTTGGCTGGTTTATTGACCCGGAGGGAAACAAAGTCGAACTCTGGCAACCGAAGTAGCTTGAAAAGCCAGGGTATAAATTATGCAGGAAGCGAATGAGGGTGAAATGAAGTACCTTGACTACAGGCAACGGCTCTCACTAGAATCTGAACGTTTAGTTCAAATTAGCATATGAATTACTCACTACAGGGAGGATTATGTCATGGGACGCAGTCTTGCATTTTTGTACGGTGCAGTTTGCTATTTGATCTTTTTCCTCACATTTCTCTATGCGATTGGATTCGTCGGTAATCTGGTTGTGCCGAAGTCAATTGATTCGAGCACAACAAGTCCGCTCGGTCTAGCGCTGCTGGTTGACGTGCTATTGCTTGGCATCTTCGCTGTCCAGCATAGTGTCATGGCAAGGCCGAGTTTCAAGCGTTGGTGGGCGCAATTTGTCCCGCAGACCATTGAACGCAGCACTTATGTATTGCTATCAAGCCTCACGCTGATTCTGCTCTACTGGCAGTGGCGGCCAATGACTGGAGTGCTTTGGGACGTCGAGAACATGGCGGGACGCACTGTCTTGTGGGCGCTCTTCTGTATAGGCTGGGTGATCGTGCTGACCGGCACATTCTTGATCAATCACTTTGATCTGTTTGGCCTGCGACAGGTCTACCTGTATATGAAAAGGCAGGAGTATACCCATCTCAGTTTCAAGACACCGTTTCTCTATAAGTTTGTACGGCACCCGATCATGCTGGGGTTCATTGTCGCGTTTTGGGCGACACCCCACATGTCAACCGCCCATCTGCTGTTCTCCGTTGCCACGACTGCTTATATCCTGATCGCTCTTCAGCTCGAGGAGCGCGATCTGGTGAGCTATCACGGCGCAGCCTATGAAGAATATCGGCGACGGGTTCCGATGATTCTCCCGTTCCTAAAGAAAAAGTGAGCGGCTAGCATAACTACCCAGTCAATACGGACGCCGTGACAGTGGCACGCCGCTGTCACGGCGCCGGTTATACGGAACGTTTGGCTGGTTTATTGATCCCGAGGGAAACTAAGGTTGAACTCTGGCAACCGAAGTAGCTTGAAAAGCCAGGGCATGATTGGGATCGGGTTCAGCCTAAAGTTTACTGAAAGCGTGTTCATAATACCGGCTGGATTCCCCTTCTCCGGCCATTTATCTCTATCGCTAGCGCACGGTACGGAAGATGTGATCCCAGAACACCGTGGTGACGCCGAAATTACAGGGCTGTTGGGAATGATGATGCGTTGCATGGCGGCGTTTTGCCCGATGCAGGTATGAATTCGGACGCGTGCGCCAGTTATGGGTCGCATGATGCACCGTGACATACCAGAGATATCCTGCCGCCAGTCCACAAGTGAGGCCACTCGCCAGATTAAAGCCCGCCTCTCGCCACAGCGGTAACAGCAAAAACCCACAGATCAGAGCCCCGGTCACCCAGGTGGGCGTACCGATTTTGGCGCTCGGCATGGCATGGTGCAGATCATGCAACTTGCGAATCAATACAATGTGGTGGAATGCGACTCGATGCAGCCCGTATTCAAGCAAGGTCCAGATCGCAACCCCGGTCACGCACAGCAAAACCCAGAGCAGCCAGGCCGCCGGCGTATCGCGGGCTATCGCCACGCCTGCCAGCATCAGCAAAAATATTGGGTAGAATACAAAGTCGGCGTAGTAACCGGCCTTACTTAATCGCACAAAGGTGTTCATTTCATCCTAAGCGGTAAAATTTTGGACCGAAGTGTCAATGTGAGAGTCGTTTCGATGCGTGCCTGATGAATCCCAGATGGAGAAATATAGGCCATCGCCCCGAATGCTTGCAAGCCAGGCGCCCAGTGTAATCATGATTCGTACCACGATTGCGGATGCCGAGGAACTATTTATGGCGCCCGCTGCCTAACCACAGCCGGATACCGCGTTTTGTGAAAATCCGTCTATATTTCAAGGCGTCAGGTGAGCCTGTGGGGCTGGAAGGGTAACCGGCATCGTGTTAATAGTGCCCATAGGGCTGCTTACGCCTCAGCCAGATTGCCTTTCTTCTCCAGCCATACTTTGCGGTCACCCGCACGCTTCTTGGCCAGCAGCATGTCCATGAGCTTGTCGGTATTGTCCTTGGCCTCGATGGTGAGCTGCACCAGGCGGCGCGTATCCGGCGCGATGGTGGTGTCGCGGAGCTGTTGCGGGCTCATCTCACCCAGGCCTTTGAAACGGGTGATCGTGACCTTGCCTTTCTGCTTTTCGGCGGCAATGCGGTCGAGGATGCCCTTGCGCTCGGCCTCATCCAGGGCGTAGTACACGTTTTTGCCGATATCCATGCGGAACAGCGGCGGCATGCACACGAACACGTGGCCGCGCTGTACCAGCGGCCGGAAATGGCGCAGAAACAGCGCGCACAGCAGCGTCGCGATGTGTAGGCCGTCGGAATCCGCGTCCGCCAGGATGCAAACCTTGTGGTAGCGCAGGCCGGTCAAATCGCTGGAACCCGGCTCCACGCCCAGGGCCACGCTGATATCGTGGACTTCCTGGGAAGCCAGTACTTCGGCGGCGTCCACTTCCCAGGTGTTCAATATCTTGCCGCGCAACGGCAGAATCGCCTGAAACTCCCGGTCGCGGGCCTGTTTGGCGGAGCCGCCGGCGGAATCGCCCTCCACCAGGAATAATTCGGAACGCTCCGGTTCGCCACTGGTGCAGTCCGCCAGCTTGCCCGGCAAAGCCGGACCGCTGGTGACCTTCTTGCGCACCACCTGTTTGCTGAGCTTGAGGCGCTGCTGGGCGCTTTCGATGGCGAGCTGCGCGATCTGTTCGCCCGCTTCGGTGTGCTGATTGAGCCACAGGGCCAGGGAATCCTTGACGATGCCGGAGACGAAGGCCGCGGATTCCCGTGATGACAGCCGTTCCTTGGTCTGGCCTGAAAACTGCGGGTCGCTCATTTTCACCGACAGCACGTAAGCGGCGCGGTCGCAGATATCTTCGGGTGCAAGCTTCACGCCGCGCGGCACCAGGTTGCGGAACTCGCAGAACTCGCGCACCGCGTCCGTGAGTCCGGTGCGCAGACCGTTAACATGCGTGCCGCCCTGCACCGTCGGTATCAGGTTCACGTAGCTTTCGGTGAACACTTCGCCGCCCTCCGGCAGCCACACTACCGCCCAATCAGCAGTCTCTTTCTCAGCCTCCAGGCTGCCGGTGAACGGCTCATCGGGAATGAACTCGCGGCCCTCCAGGGACTCAATCAGGTAATCCTTGAGGCCGCCGTGATATTGCCACTCCTCCTTTTCCAGGGTCTGCTCGTTGATGAACTTGACCGTGAGGCCGTGGCACAGCACCGCCTTGGCGCGCAACACATGCTTGAGCTTCGGTATGGAGAATTTCGGCGAGTCGAAATACTTGGGATCCGGCCAGAAGCGCAGCCGCGTGCCGGTGTTGGCTTTGCCCACCTCACCCTGCTGCTCCAGTTTCCCGACGCGCCTGCCATCCTTGAAAAGCATGTGGTAGTTCTTGCCGTTGCGCCGCACCCAGACTTCCAGCTTGCTGGATAGCGCATTCACCACCGACACACCCACGCCGTGCAGGCCGCCGGAGAAGCGGTAATTCTTGTCGGAGAATTTGGCGCCGGCGTGCAGACGCGTGAGGATCAGCTCCACACCGGTGAGCTTTTCCGTGGGGTGTAGGTCCACCGGCATGCCGCGGCCATCGTCGTTGGCCGACAGTGAGCCATCCTTGTGGACGATGACTTCGATTTTTTTGGCGAAGCCGGCGATGGCTTCGTCCACACTGTTATCGACGACTTCCTGGGCAAGATGGTTGGGGCGGCTGGTGTCGGTATACATGCCCGGCCGCCGGCGAACCGGGTCGAGACCCGACAGGACCTCGATGTCGGCGGCGTCGTATTTGGCGCTCATGGGTACGGGTTATTTCCTGGCTGGTTAGCAAACCCTGTGGTTCGCGCGCTGTGGATTCTAACCCGATTCCGCCGTGCGCTTACAGCAAATTCCTCAGTCCAGATCGGCGAGCAGCGACGCGCGTAAGGCGCCCGCTACCGGTGCAACACTGTAATTGTAATTGGCGTGACTCACACCGGCATTCAGGTCAGCACCCGCCTGCAGGGCCCTGACCATGACGAGGGTCAGCTCGAATCGCAGGAAATGCACGGCTGAGGTCTTGTCGGCATTCTCGCGCGCCATATCTTCATCGGCGATGGCATACACCGGATCGTGGCCTGCCACCTGCACCCAGGTCTTGTCCTCGATGCCCATGAGCTTCTTCAGTGCCTGCTGGCGCTCCGCGATGTCCTCGAACTCGATAAGCATGGTGGCTTTCCAATTCCTGCCACCGGGAATGAGCGCGTTGTAGGTATTGAGTTCGTCCTGGATGCTTTCCGCCTCGAAAATGCGTTCGGCCCGCAGCATCTCCTGCACCTGGTATTGCATGCTCAGGCGATCCTCGAACAGCAGACGCATATGCGGACCGATCTGCAAATTGCGGTTTTTCTTATGCGCCATCACCTGCCCGCGAAAAGCGGTGCGCTTCTCTGCATATTCTTCGAGACTCCAGAGATCCTTGCGTTCAAGCTTGCGCATGTTGCCGGCGGACCTTATTTGCGGTCGGTGATGGGGTCGTCCTTGAACAGATAGTCCCGCAGCTGGTGGTCAAAACGCGGATTGCGGCGGCGGATCCACTCGAGCACCATGGAGGCATGCTCCATTTCCTCGTCGCGGTTATGCGCCAGGATGGCCGCCAATTCCTTGTCCTTGCAGGCGGCCACCCGCTGGTTGTACCAGTCCACCGCTTCCAGTTCCTCCATCAACGACACCACTGCCCGGTGGAAATCGCGGACTTCATCGGACAGCTCCTCGATCGGTTCATGATAGCCTTCACTTGCCATGATTGTTCCTCAATATCCAGACAATAAAGACAAAATTGAGTTTAACCGCCCCGTGAAAAACCACCAATAGTTCAGTCCGATAATCCGTAGGCCATGCGCAACAGTTGCAGGGGTGATTCCGGCTCACGCCGGTCCGGCAGGCCGTTTTGGATCTGCTCGGCCGCCATCGGACAGTCGCTGAAATAGTGATCGCAGCCGGAAACCGCCACCCGCTCCATGACCGGCCGGCCGATTTTCATGGAGACTTTGTGAAACTCGCTTTTCACCGCATACGTGCCGTTGTGGCCGGAGCAGCGCTCAATGGCTTCCACCTGCGTATCCGGCACCAGTTCCAGCAATTGCTTGGTCTTCAAGCCAATGTTCTGCACGCGCTGGTGGCAAGGTACGTGATAAGAAACCTTGCCGAGTGATTTCTTGAAATCGGTTTTCAGCTTGCCGGCCCGGTGACGCAGCATCAGGTACTCGAACGGATCGTAGATATTGTCCCTGACCTTGCTCACCTGCGCATCCCCGGGAAACATAAGCGGCAGTTCCTGTTTGAACATGAGCACACAGGACGGAATCGGCGCCACGATGTCCCAGCCTTCGTCCACCAGCTGCGCCAGCATCGGGATATTTTCCTGCTTGTTTTCCCGGATGGCATCCAAATCTCCCAGCTCCAATTTGGGCATACCGCAGCAACGCTCCCGGGTGGTGAGGCGCGTGGGAATGCCGTTATGTTCCAGCACCGCCAGCAAATCCGTCACCAACCCCGGCAGGTTACGGT
>DAHVFI010000362.1 GCA_027317045.1 Gammaproteobacteria bacterium | reverse complement strand
CTTCAAACCCGTGTGCGCATAATTTCTCAGCATCCGCCTGCCGGCCAAGTTGCAATTCGACTTGGGTTAACTCGAGTTGCCGGCTGAAGTAACGCAGTGTTTCATGGAACTCCTGTTTGCCGGGGATACGTTTGGCCATGTTGAACTGGCCGCCAATCTCGCGGGCCGCTTCATACAAGGTCACGCGATGACCGCGTTGTGCGGCGGTCACGGCCGCGGCAAGTCCGGCGGGTCCCGCTCCCACCACGGCAATACGTTTCGGCCTGTGTGCCGGCTTGATAATCAGCTCGGTTTCATGGCAAGCCCGTGGGTTGACCAGACAGGACGCGCGCTGCTTCGCGAATATCTGATCCAGACAAGCCTGGTTGCAGGCGATACAGGTGTTTATTTCATCCTCGCGTCCACTCGAGGCTTTCAACACCCACGCCGGATCCGCCAGCAGCGGCCTGGCCATGGATACCATGTCGGCATCGCCGTTCGCCAAAATCTTTTCTGCCACTGCAGGCATGTTGATACGATTGGTGGCAATGACTGGCACCCATACTTCGCTTTTAAGCCGGCGGGTGATCCAGGTAAAGGCAGCGCGCGGCACCATGGTGGCAATGGTGGGTACTCGCGCCTCGTGCCAACCGATGCCGGTGTTGATAAAGGTGGCCCCTGCTGCTTCCACGCCCTTGGCCAAAGCGACGATTTCCGTCCAGTCACTGCCGTTTTCCACCAAATCCAGCATCGACAGGCGGTAAATGATGATGAAGTCCGGCCCAACCGTCGAACGTGTGCGACGCACGATCTCTATTGGCAAGCGCAAGCGGTTTTCGAGACTGCCGCCCCATTCATCGCTACGCCGATTGGTGCGCGGCACGGTGAACTCGTTGATGAAATAACCTTCCGAGCCCATGATCTCCACGCCGTCATAACCCGCTTCGCGGGCCAATGCAGCGCAACCCACGAAGGCGAGGATCTGCTTTCCAACGCCGTTCTTGCTCAGCGCACGCGGCGTAAATGGATTAATCGGCGACTTCAGGGCCGAGGGCGCGACGGAAAAGGGGTGGTAGGCATAGCGCCCCGCGTGCAGGATCTGCATGCAGATACGCCCGCCTTCCGCATGCACGGCGTGCGTAACTTTTCTGTGGCGAGCCAGTTCCCAGCGGCTGGAAAGTTTGGAAGCAAGCGGCGCCAGTGATCCGCGACGGTTGGGCGCAATGCCCCCGGTAACCATGAGCGCCACCCCACCGCGCGCCCGTTCGGCAAAATAAGCAGCCAGCTTGGGGTAATCATGGGCACGGTCCTCAAGACCTGTGTGCATGGAACCCATGAGCACACGGTTGGGGAGCGTTAGGAAACCGAGATCCAGCGGCGCCAGCAGGTGCGGATAAGAAGCAGACATGAAAGCGGTGTTTTGGTTCAAGGTACAAGCGTATCGGTCGCCCGCCATAAATACCAGCTGGCAACGGAACGATAGGGTGACCATCGGCGGGCGACGCGGCGCAGCGTAACCGCGGCCGGCAAATTTCTCATGCCGTAGGCGACTCGAAAACCTTTGCGTATGCCGAGATCATCCACAGGCAGCACATCAGGTCGTCCCAGTGTGAATATAAGCAGCATTTCCACGCTCCAGCGCCCAATGCCGCGCACAAC
The DNA here is from genome assembly GCA_027317045.1 of Gammaproteobacteria bacterium. Lineage (GTDB taxonomy): Bacteria > Pseudomonadota > Gammaproteobacteria > Natronospirales > REEB76 > REEB76. The sequence goes on along the minus strand of DAHVFI010000362.1, from coordinate 5,306 downwards.
CGTGAGCCGTGCGACTGCCTCATCATCCGTCATTCGCGCCAGCACGGCGAAATCCGGAACGCTGCCATCGAGTGTCTTGGCGGCCAGGTCCCGTACCGCCAGTGATTTATTGCGCGACAGACCGGCGCCGCGCAAGTCGCTCTCAGGCAACGCCAACAGCCGTTCCGGCGCAGGACCCCCGGGGAACAGGCCAAGCAGACGGCCGTGGATAGTGGCAGCCGCCTTCCCCGATAGCTGCTGGTAGGTGATGGCACGCAGCAATGCCTCAAAAGGACTGCCAGCGGGGCGCAACTTCATCCGCAAGGGGCCCACGCGGTCCATGAGTTTCGCCAGCCGGGGGTCCACGCGCCGCAAATGGCGCACGGCCCGGCGCGTATCAAACGGCAATCGGGTGTACATCATTGATCGGAGCGCCCGTGATCGGCCCGACAAGGGCTGAATCGCACGGCCACTTGAAATATCACCATCATCGGCGCCACCCTAGTCAAAACGTCATCATTTGATTTATGAGGCATGAACATGCAAATCCAGAAAGAACTGGTCAGCGCTCTGCTGGCTGCATTGGCGCAGGATGGCGACATCAACCTGCATGAATATCCGATTCGTATCACCTACCAAGACACCCTGCGGCTCGAAGGCGAAGTCGCCAATATCATTGCCAAACGCAAGGCCCGGCGCATTGCCCTGCAACTATCGGGACTGCCGAATATCGAGGATCATCTGCACTTGCGCCCCGGTGAACACCGCAGCGGCAAAGCACTACAGGACGCCACCGTCGATGCCCTTGCCCAGGAACCGGCGTTCCGTGACATCCGTGTATATTCTGGCCACGTGGCTCTGCCAGAAACCGGGCAGTGGATCAGCACAAGCGCGAATGGTTGTGTAGTACGTCTGGATGGTCAAATGAGCAGCCTCTCACACCGGCGGCTCGCCGAGGTCATTGCCTGGTGGGTGCCAGGGAGTTGTGATGTTCACAATCATCTGCGCGTACGCCCGGCCGAGCAGGATAACGACGACGAGATATCGGATGCCATACGTATGGTACTGGAAAAGGATCCGTTGTTGCATGCGGAAAACATCAGCGCCAATACCCACGAGCGGAGGGTGACCTTGGAAGGCTATGTGCACAGCCCTGAACAAGGCCGTATGGCGGTATATGATTGCTGGTATGTACCAGGGGTGCACGATGTTCGAGATTGCCTGCGCCTGCTCCAGTAACCCTGGCGATATCACGCCAGAATTCAAACCGCATACGAGCCCCCATCCGCCTGCCCAATGAAAACCGTCGTCGGCGTTCTTTATACCCTGTTGCCGGAAATCATTCTGCTGGTCTTCGCCGTGCTGCTGGCCCATTACGCAATCGATTTCCAGGATGCGGGTGTCTTGGCAACGGAGGTGGTGACGCTGTTCATCCTGCTAGCCTCTCTGGCCTTGAGCCTGCAGTTCAACCGCAGCCGCATGTTTTTCGCACTGCTGACCCTGCTTGTCGGTTACGGCGCTTTACTGATGCTAGCCGGCAAAAGTGACGCCCTTGGCCGGCAAATACTGGATGGCGCTCTGTGTCTGTTTCTGCCGCTGAACCTGGTATGCGTACACCCGCTGGCGGAACGCGGTGTTTTTACGCGCTATGGCGCGTGGCCATTCGGACTTCTGCTGCTGGAAATCGCGTTTGTCATCGTGCTCATGGGCACCCGCGCCCAGGGTGTGGCGGATGCGCTGTTTGTGCAATTCATACATTGGCCGCCGCTTTCCGCGGCCGCCATCAGTCAACCTGGGCTGTTGCTGCTGGCCATCGGTCTACTATGGATTAACGACCGCTTGATCCGGCGACACAGCGCCGAGTTGGCGGCGTTTTTCTTTTCCCTGGTGGCGACGGCGGTGATGCTGCATTCCCGCCAACCTATCGCGGTGGCCATATTCGTCGCCGCGGCCGCCCTAGCCTTCGGTTTTGCCATCGTCCTCGAATCCTGGAACATGGCCTATCTGGACGAACTCACCGGCCTGCCGGGTCGGCGTGCCTTGGAAGAACAAATGCGTCAACTGGGCGGCCGCTATGTCATCGCCATGCTGGATGTGGATCACTTCAAGCATTTCAACGATACCTATGGCCACGATGTGGGCGACCAGGTATTGCGGCTGGTGGCTTCGCGGCTGCAGCAATGCGCGGGCGGCGGCAAAGCCTTCCGCTATGGCGGCGAGGAATTCGGCCTGCTGTACCCGGGCAGAAGCCTCAAGGAAACGGCGCCTGCGCTGGAGGCTTTGCGCACTGATATTGAAACTTCCGGGTTCAATCCGCGCCGGGGTGAACGCCGCGCCGCCCCCGGTATTCCGGAGGTCATGGATGACGGCAATCCTCTGCGAGTGACGGTGAGCATCGGCGCAGCCGAAAGCAGCAATCCCAGGGGAGATCCCTGGGGCGTCCTCAAGACCGCAGATCAGGCGCTGTATGATGCCAAACACAACGGCCGTAACCGGGTCCGCCTGCACGGAATTTAACCAACATGTATTTGGACCTTACCAGCCTGCTGGCGCTCTTTACACTCATGGCCCTTGCCGCGGGCGCATGGTTCTGGAACGACAGCCTGCAGGCACGCGAGCGCATGACCGCCACCTGCATGCGCATCTGTAGCGACATGCACTTGCAGTTTCTGGACGAAACCGTGTCCTTGGCCCGGTTGCGGCTCACGCGCACCGTTGGAGGGTGGCTCGTGTGGCGGCGCACGTACACCTTCGAGTTCAGTGAATCCGGCTCCGACCGCTGGAAGGGACATGCCCTGCTGACAGGCCAGCGGGTGGAGTCCGTTCAACTGGAGAATCCTCAGGGCATCACCATTCTGGGCGGTGGCAGAGCGGTCGCCACTGACATCCGCCCCTGGAATGGAGCTAGCACCGAGGGAGAAAACCAGAGGCGCCTGCATTGAGTACCATGCGGTTGTTCCGGCGACCCGGGTCGTCTAATATCCCACGTCCCCGCTCAGCTCCGGAATGACTTGGATGTCTGATCGGCCATAAGGATCAAGGCGTTATTTTGAGAGTGACGGTTTCGTGAGCTGTACGGGTGGGCTGTTTATTTGAGCTGTTGCTGCATCGAATGTGATCCAGGGCGACCTGTTGAAATCATGTAATCGAATATAGACCTCAACTACCGGAGTTACACAATGGCGGGACCTACCAAGCTCAGGCGCGATGCCGGCGTCATAGGACTTTTGTATGCCAGCCTAGGCGCCATGATCGGCTCGGGCTGGTTGTTCGGACCGCTGCATGCCGCATTGGAGGCCGGCCCTTGGAGCGTCTTCTCCTGGATTATTGGCGCCATCGCCGTGCTGTTCCTGGCGTTCGTGTTCGCTGAGCTCTCCACTATGTTTCCGAATTCCGGGGCCCTGGTGCACATGACCCATGTGAGTCACGGCGATCTGGTGGGCAAGATATGGACTTGGATTCTGTTCCTAGCCTTTGTCTCGGTGCCGCCGGTCGAAGTCACATCGGTTGTGACCTATGCCAACGCTTACATACCTGGCTTGATTACCCCCACCAGCGGCATCTTGACCCACCTCGGTACTATTGTCTCGATTATTCTTCTGGCCTTCGTGGTAGCTCTCAACTTTCTCGCCATACGGCTGGTGGTCGCCATCAACAGCGCGGCGACTTGGTGGAAAGTCATTATTCCTCTTGCCACCATCGGTATTCTGATGGCCTATTCCTTCCACCCCGGCAATATGACGGCGCATGCCGCCAGCACCCCAATTAGCGGCATATTCACTGCCGTGGCCACCGCCGGCATCATTTTCAGTTTTCTCGGGTTCCAGCAGGCCATCGCCCTGGCCGGCGAAACCCGTAATCCCGGCCGTTATATTCCGATTGCGCTAATCGGCTCGGTCATCATTTCCATGCTGATCTACATCGGGCTCCAAGTTTCCTTCATTATCGCGCTCAAACCGACAGACATCGCCCAGGGTTGGGAACATTTGCAGTTTACCGGCATGTTCGGGCCGCTCGCAGCCATTGCCGTCGCGGTGGGCGCGTTCTGGTGGGCGGTCATTCTGTACGTGGATGCTTTTGTATCGCCGATGGGAACGGCGTTCATCTATGTTACCGCTAGCCCGCGCATCATCATGGCGGCCGGCGAAATGGGCAACGCACCCAAACAGGTAATCAAGCTCAATCAAAACGGCGTGCCGTGGATTGGCCTGGTCATCACCTGGATCGTCGGCGCGATCTTTTTCTTTCCGTTTCCATCCTGGCAGCAACTGGTTTCCGCGGTTTCTCTTATTACGGTATTGTCTTACATGATCGGGCCGATCATCCTGCTGCATCTGCGCCGCGCCTTGCCGGCCGCTCCGCGCCCTTTCCGCCTGCGGGCGGTGCGCGTAGTTTCAGTTATCGCTTTCATTTTTTCCAATTGGATTATCTACTGGACAGGATATGACACTGTAAAAATTCTCTTTAGTTTGGTGGCAGTGTATGTAGTTTTATATCTGGCCTGGTACCTCATCAAACGCAAACCATTATCTAAACTCGGTTGGGAACAAGCTTGGTGGCTGCTGCCGTATTTCATCGGTATGTGGCTGATAAGCTGGTTCGGTCCTAGCGGCAAAATGGGTGGCATTGGCTTGTACGGCTTCTTTACCGGCATGTGGATCCTGGTGGTATTCAGCCTGATTATTCTCGGCCTCGCGCTATCGTGCGGCCAGAGTAACGAAGCCGCCCAGCGGGTTGCCGACCAAATCAAAGACCTGGGCTCGCGTGGCATAGAAACCCACAAAGGCACAGGTCACGCCGCAGAGGAACCCATCTTCTAAATCCTGGGGTGGCGGGATTGCGGCCGGAATCGGCCGTGCTCTACACCTACCGGGTAAAAATACCGGCAGGCCGTTATCTTTTAGGCAGTTTCAATCATTGCAGGATGAACGGCGTAATCGTTTCTTGTGGGCCTGTCGGCGCTTGCTTTCGAGGCGCCGTAGTCTGGAAGCACGGGTGGGCTTGCTAGCTTTACGTGACTTGGGAATCTCGGCGGCACGGCGGATAAGCGTTACCAGTCGTTCAACCGCATCTGCCCGATTGCGTTCCTGAGTACGGAAGCGCTGCGCAAATATCAATAATTTACCTTGTGAATTGATCTTATTGGCGGCAAGCCTGGAGAGGCGCTCACGCACGTCATCCGGCAGAGAAACACTGCACATCACGTCAAAGCGCAGTTCCGCCGCCGTCGCCACCTTGTTTACATTCTGGCCGCCCGGCCCCGAGGCGCGCACAAAACGGAATACCAGCTCATCTTCGTGAAGACGGATATGCGATGTGATCTCAAG
>DAHVFI010000350.1 GCA_027317045.1 Gammaproteobacteria bacterium | reverse complement strand
CCCCAGAACAGGGTGCGCCCCGCCACCATGCGCGCCACCCACACACGGGCCGCATCCGCCATGCGCCGGCGGGCCATCCAGGCCCCCACCAGCGCCCCGAAGACTATCTGCATGCACATGGTGCCGAGGCCGAACAACAGGCCCGGCATGAATCCCAGATACGCAGTCGGCATGGCGGGCGACAGCACCGTGTAGGTGATGAGCGCAAAGGCACCGGTGCCCCAGCCGGCGATGAAACCGTGCACCAGCGGCATGTAATTCGGCAGGGCCCGCGGCTCCTGGGAATGGTCGAGGTTGTGGCTGTGGAACAGATGCAGCAGCCGGTGCCGGTGTGTGGCGTAATGTCCCGACACCAGCATCACCGCGCCCACCACTATATAGATGTAGAAATTCCAGCGTGCCCCGGGGATCAGCCAGGTAAATGCGAAGTACGCGAGTTCGCTGGCGATGGCGCGCTGCACGGTGAAGGCCAGTGAAAACAGCAGCCCGGTGCGCATGCCGCCCCGCGTGCTGTAGCTGCCGATCGAATAGCTGAAGGTAATGGGCCAGGTATGCTCATCCGGCGTGATGCCGTGGATCACGCCGAGAAAGAATGCGGTGACCAGCGCCAGCACCGGCCCAAGGCCGACGGCGGGGTTCCAGAGATTGAGGCTGGTTAGGTCCATGGTCGCCGTAATGAGGTGCATCGGTGAGTGGCGTCGCGGACTGCACAATCCGTACGCCGCCGCCATTGGATGACGGGTGTGTCGGGATGTTCGGCGGACACGGCCGAACGGTTATAATAGCGTGTTACACCGGCCCTTCGGGGCCTATGACGTAATGCCGGCCGCAAAATGCCCGGCACCTGCGGGGCCGGAGCCTGCATGCGGCACTTCCCCAGCGCCCGATTTCCACAATCAATATTCCCTTTTCAGGAGGATTTATGGACCTGTTCGCCACCCTTGATACGATGGGGCACGAAGAAGTTGTTTTTTTCCATCACCGGGAGTCTGGCCTCAAGGCCATCGTGGCCATCCATAACACCGTGTTGGGTCCGGCCCTCGGCGGCCTGCGCATGTGGCCTTACAAGAGCGAACAGGAAGCCCTCACCGACGTGCTGCGCCTGTCCCGGGGCATGACTTACAAGGCCTCGGTCTCGGGTTTGAACCTCGGCGGCGGCAAGTCGGTGATTATCGGCGATCCCTCGCAGAAATCCGAGGCGCTGTTCCGCGCCCTGGGGCGTTTCGTGCAATCCCTCGGCGGCCGTTACATCACCGCCGAGGACGTGAACACCAACGTCCAGGACATGGAGTATATTTTCCAGGAGACCGGCTACGTGACCGGCGTGCACCCGGTGCACGGCGGCAGCGGCGATCCCTCGCCGTACACCGCCATGGGCGTGATCCAGGGCATCAAGGCCTGCCTCAACAGGAAATACGGCCACACGGATATCGGCAAATGCAGTTATGCGGTACAAGGTCTGGGGCATGTGGGCTATCACGTGGTCAAGCACCTGCGCGACGCGGATGCCAAGGTATTCGTCACCGACATGCAGCAGCAGCGCATCGACCGGTGTGTGGAGCTGGGGGCGGAAGCCGTGAAGATGGACGATATCTACGGCGTCAACGCCAAAGTGTATGTGCCGTGCGCGCTGGGTGCCAGCGTCAACGAGAAAACCATTCCAAGGTTCAAGTTCGAGATCGTGGCGGGCGCCGCCAACAACCAGCTGGCCACCGACGCCTGCGGCGACGAATTGCACCAGCGCGGCATCCTGTACGCGCCGGATTACGCCATCAACGCCGGCGGCCTCATGAACGTGTCCATCGAGCTGCAGGGCTATGACCGGGAGCGCGCCAACCGCATGGTCACCGGCATCTATGACATTATCGGCAACATCTTCGCGCTGGCGGAACGGGAGAAGATCCCCAACTACCGCGCCGCGGACCGCATGGCCGAGCAGCGCATCGCCGCCATCGGCCGGGTTAAACTGCCGACGGTGAATCAGTCGTATGAGCGCTTTTTCGTCGGGCGCGGGAACGGACACTGAATCTTTTGTGGGAGCGGTCGTCGCGGCCGCGATGCGCCAACGGAATCGCGGCGAATATCGCCGCTCCCACAGCAGAAAGGAGCTTGCTTGAGCAACATCAATACACACCTCAACGAGGAACTGGATCTGCTGCGCGAGACGCTGTGGCGTTTCGCCGAAGCCGAGATCGCGCCGCGCGCCGCAGATATTGACGAGCGCGCCGAGTTCCCCGCCGACCTGTGGACAAAGTTCGGCGAACTGGGGCTGCTGGGCATCACCATTCCCACCACTTACGGCGGCGCCGGACTTTCCTATCTGGCCCACGTGGTGGCCATGGAGGAAATCTCCCGGGCTTCCGCATCGGTGGGCTTGTCCTACGCGGCGCATTCCAATCTGTGCGTCAACAACCTGTTTCTCAACGGCAGCGAAGCGCAGCGCCGCCAATACCTGCCCAAGCTTTGCAGCGGCGAATGGATCGGGGCGCTGGCCATGTCCGAGCCGGGGGCCGGCTCCGACGTGGTGGGTTCCATGAGCTGTCATGCAAAGAAACACGGCAATCAATGGATCGCCAATGGTTCCAAGATGTGGATCACCAACGGCCCGGAAGCGCAGGTGCTGTTGGTGTATATGCGCACCGCCGGCCGGGAAGCCAATTCCAAATCCATCACCGCCTTCATCGTCGAGAAGGGCATGCGCGGCTTCAAAACCGCGCAGAAGCTCGATAAGCTCGGCATGCGCGGCTCCCACACCTGCGAGCTGGTGTTCGAGGATTGCGCAATCCCGGAGGCCAACGTGCTCGGCCGGGTGAATGAGGGCGTTTATATATTGATGCGCGGCCTGGATTCCGAACGCCTGGTGCTATCCGCCGGCCCCATCGGCATCATGCAAGCGGCGCTGGACGTGGTGCTGCCCTACGTACGCGAACGCCGGCAGTTCGGCAAGCCCATCGGCGAATTCGAGATGATGCAGGCCAAGCTCGCGGACATGTTTGTGGCGCTGCAGACTTCACGCGCCTTCACCTACCGCACCTGCGAGCGCTTCGACCGCGGCGAGGATCCGCGCGAGGAAGCCGCCGCCTGCCTGCTGTTCGCTTCGGAAAACGCCGTGAAAGTTGCGCTTGAGGCCATCCAGAGCCTGGGCGGCAACGGTTATATCAATGAATATCCCACCGGCCGCCTGCTGCGGGACGCCAAACTCTACGACATCGGCGCGGGAACCAATGAAATACGCCGCATGTTGATCGGGCGGCAGTTGTTTAATGAGAATCGCGGCCGGGACGGCCGCTCCTACCGGTAGGAGCGCCGGTCCCCGACGCGATTCCACACGCAATGCTAATCAATATTTTGTCGGAGCGGTTTTTAGCCACGACACCATTTGCCGGAGTCATCCCATGTCTGATCCCATCGTCATCGTTTCCGCACGCCGCACCGCCATCGGTTCCTTCCAGGGGCAGTTTGCGCCGGTAAGCACGCCGCAACTGGGCGCCGCCGCCATCAAGGCCGCAGTCGCCGACGCCGGGATCAAACCCGAAGATATCAGTGAAGTCATCATGGGCTGCGTGCTGCCGGCGGGTCTCGGCCAGGCACCGGCGCGGCAGGCGTCCATCGCCGCCGGTGTTCCGAAGTCCGTGGGCTGCACCACTATCAATAAGGTCTGCGGTTCCGGCATGAAGGCGGTGATGATGGCCCACGATCTCATCGCCGCCGGTTCCGCCGACATTGTCATCGCCGGCGGCATGGAATCCATGAGCAATGCGCCTTATCTGATTCCCGGCGCGCGCGCCGGCCTGCGCATGGGTCACCAGCAGATTCTCGATCACATGTTCTTCGACGGCCTGCAGAATCCCTACGACGGCCAGATGATGGGCGCCTTCGGCGAGCTGTGCGCCGAGAAATTCCATTTCAGCCGCGAACAACAGGACGCCTTCGCCATCGAATCGGTGAAGCGCGCCCAGCACGCGGTCAAGGCCGGCATCTTCAAGACCGAGATCGCACCGCTGACGGTCAAGGACCGCAAAGGTGAGCGCGTGGCGGACACTGACGAAGAGCCGGGGCGCTGCGATATCGGCAAGATTCCGGGCTTGAAACCCGCCTTCAAGAAAGACAGCGGCAGCGTGACCGCCGCCAGTTCCTCCTCCATCTCCGACGGCGCCGCGGCGCTGCTGCTGATGCGCGCGAGCGAAGCCAAGAGACGCGGACTGCAACCGCTGGCGCGCATCCTGGGCCACGCCGGTTTCGCCCAGGAACCCGCCTGGTTCACCACCGCGCCGGTGGGCGCCATCGATAAATTGCAGAAAAAGCTCGGCTGGTCCGAAAAAGACGTGGACCTCTACGAGATCAACGAAGCCTTTGCGGTGGTGGCCATGGCCGCCATGCACGAACTCAAACTGCCCCATGAGAAAGTGAACGTGAACGGCGGCGCCTGCGCCCTGGGCCACCCCATCGGGGCCAGCGGCGCGCGCCTCATGGTGACGCTGTTGTATGCGCTCCAGGCCCGCCATCTGC
>DAHVFI010000345.1 GCA_027317045.1 Gammaproteobacteria bacterium | reverse complement strand
CGCAGCTTCAGTACCGAAGAACTGGCCAAGCAGTTGACCCAGTGGTTGCGTGACGGCCGCGATTTGGTTTTGTTGATCGGCGGCCCGGACGGCCTGGCAGCGGACTGTCTTGAGCGCGCCGAACTCACCTGGTCGCTGTCGCCGTTGACACTGCCCCACGGTTTGGCGCGGGTGGTGGTGGCTGAACAGTTGTATCGTGCGTGGACGATACTGCAGGGCCATCCGTATCACCGGGCGTGAAGAAATGAGGCGCGAGATGTGCGATGTAGGAGCGGTCGTCTCGGCCGCGATGCCTTTCGCGGCGGATACCGCCGCTCCTACGGGAGGCATGGATGCCGGGAGCAGCCCGACCGCGATCGTTTTTGTTGATCGGAAATTGCGTCATAACGCTGTGCTGCGACAAACTGATGAGAACTTATGCACGAGCAGTTTATCTACCTCGCTTCCCAATCACCGCGCCGGCTGGAACTGCTCCGGCAACTGGGTTTGCGCTTCCAGGCGGTTAAGGTGGGCGTGGATGAAAGCGTGCGGACCGGCGAGGCTCCGGCGGCCTGCGCACGGCGGCTGGCAGCAACCAAGGCGGAAGCGGCGTTGCGAATTCTTGGCAGCGGTATCCGCGAGCCGGTACTCGCGGCCGATACCCTGGTGACGGTGGACGGCGCGATCCTCGGTAAACCGGCGGACCGGGCGGAAGGCTTGGACATGTTGATGCGTCTGTCGGGCCGCAGCCATCAGGTATTATCAGCCATTGCCCTGTGGCGGGGTGGCGCGATGCACACCGCGCTGAGCGTGAGCGAAGTAAGATTCCGCGTCATTGCCCCCGAGGAAGCCGCCCACTATTGGCAGAGCGGCGAGCCCGCGGACAAAGCCGGGGGCTATGCCATCCAGGGCCGCGGTGCGCAGTTCATCGAGCGCCTCGAGGGCAGTTATTCCGGCGTCATGGGACTGCCGCTTTATGAGACGGCGCAATTATTGAGGCAGGCCGGTTTTTGGATATGGAGCGGAGATCATGCGAGTGAGGATGCGGGAAAGTGAGGCGCTACAGGGTTTGCAGGCGGTTTTCACTCCTTGCCTCTCGCACCTCACTCCTCACGCCCCACTTACGCAGGACTTTATGAGCGAGGAGATTCTGATTAATGTCACACCGCGCGAAACGCGCGTGGCGTTGCTTGAAACCGGCGTGTTGCAGGAGCTCTACATCGAGCGCACGCACCGCCGCGGTCTGGTGGGCAACATCTATAAGGGCAAAGTGTTGCGTGTGCTGCCGGGCATGCAGGCGGCCTTCATTGACATCGGCCTGGAGCGCACCGCCTTTTTGCACGCCGCTGACATTGCCAAGGTGGCCACTACGGAGACCGATTACCAGAGCGAGGTGCCCGCGGATATCCGCGGATTGTTGCACGCAGGCCAGGAAATCCTGGTGCAGGTGCTCAAGGATCCGTTGGGCACCAAAGGTGCGCGTCTCACCACCCACATCAGCATCCCATCCCGTTATTTGGTATACCTGCCGGATGGCAAGGGCATGGGACTGTCGGCGCGCATCGAGGACCCGCAGGAGCGCGAGCGATTGCAGGAACTTCTGCGGGTTTGCGCTGCCGCTGCCGGAGATGGCGGTTATATCGTGCGTACCGCCGGCGAAGGCGCGGCGGTCGAAGCACTGCGCGCCGATATGCTGTTTCTAAATAAACTCTGGGAAAATATCCGCCTGCAGGCCGCGGACATCCCCGCCGGCAACCTGGTGCACGCGGATCAGCCGCTATCGGTGCGTATCCTGCGGGATTTGTTCAGCGGCGAGGTGCAACGGGTACGGGTGGATTCAGCGGAGGCCTATGCATGCATGTGCGATTTCACCGGCAGGTTCGTGCCGGAATTGAAGCCACGCATCGAACGCTACGACGGCACGCAACCGATCTTCGATCTCTATGGCATCGAAGAGGAAATCCGCAAGGCGTTGGAGCGCAAAGTGCCATTGAAATCCGGCGGTTATCTCATCATTGACCAGACCGAGGCCATGACCACAATCGACGTGAATACCGGTGCCTATGTGGGTCATCGCAACCTGGAAGACACCATTCTCAAGACCAACCTGGAAGCAGCTCAGGCCATCGCCTGCCAATTGCGGCTGCGCAATCTGGGCGGCATCATCATTATCGATTTCATTGATATGGACGACGCGGAACACAAGCGACTGGTGTTGCAGACTCTGCGGCAAGCACTCGCCAGGGACCGCGTCAAAACCCAGGTCACCGAGGTTTCCTCCCTGGGGCTCGTGGAGATGACCCGTAAGCGCACCCGCGAAAGCCTGGAGCATATCTTGTGCATGCCGTGCCCCACTTGCCAGGGCCGCGCTTCGCTGAAGACGCCGGAGACGGTCTGCTATGAAATTTTTCGCGAGATTCTGCGG
>DAHVFI010000344.1 GCA_027317045.1 Gammaproteobacteria bacterium | reverse complement strand
ACGCAGTTTCGTGTTGCGCCAGGGTCGCCTTACCGCCGCCCAGCAGTACGCCCTGAAAAGCCTGCTGCCAAAATACGGTCTTGACCCGGCCGCCGGGACTTTCGATCTGCCGCGAATTTTCGGCCGCCATGCACAGCGTACGCTGGAAATCGGCTTCGGCAACGGCGCTACGCTCGCGGAACTCGCACGCCAGCATCCGCATGAAGATTTTCTCGGCATCGAGGTCCACCGTCCCGGCGTGGGCCGGCTGCTGATGACGCTGGACCTTGAACAGATCAATAACGTGCGCGTGGTGTGCGCCGACGCGGTGGAGGTGTTGAGCCGGTGCCTGCCGGATGACAGTATCGACGCGCTGCTGCTTTACTTCCCGGATCCCTGGCCCAAGAAACGCCATCAGAAACGCCGCCTGGTGCAACCGGAGTTTGTGGCGCTGGCGGCACGGAAACTCAAGTCCGGTGGCCAGTTGCAACTGGCCACCGACTGGCCGGAGTACGCCGCCCAGATGCTGACAGTGGTATCCGCCAATCCGGACTTCACCAACGCCGCTGCCGGGGGTGGCTACGCGCTGCGCCCTCTGGCGCGGCCGTTCACCAAATTCGAACGTCGAGGTATCGGCCTCGGACATCCGGTATTCGATCTCAGCTTTATAAAGTCCTAGCCATTGCGGGCTGGCCGGCCTTCTTCTAGGCTGTGGCCAGTTGGGGAGAAGTGGCCATGGCGGACGGGGATAACGGCGGGGTTGGAGCGCTGCTCGGCTGGACCGGACGACGCAGTCTCGGGGTCGGGGCATATCTGCTGGATCTCGCCAGCTTCATCATCAATGCCCTGCGTGAACGCGGCGGGCAGCGGCATTACTTCAATCGTGCGACCCTGCAAACGCTGCTTTCCCAGATTATTTTCACGGGCGTTGATGCGCTGCCGGTCGTCACGCTGCTGGCGCTCGCCATCGGCGTGTCCATCACCTCCCAGATTCTGGCCCTCGGTCAGACGCTCGGAAATGAGCATGGCGTACAAATCATACTCACCAATGTCATTGGCATGGAGCTTTCACCGCTGCTTACCGCCATCGTGCTCATTGGCCGCTCCGGTTCCGCCATGACCGTGGACATGGGCGCTATGAAGTTGCACGGCGAGGTCGAGGGCTTGGTGTTGCTGGGTATCAACGTCAATCACTTCTTTGTTACGCCGCGGATTTTGGGGGCGGCGGTGGCGCAATTCACCCTCGCGATTTATTTCGCCGCCATTGCCCTGTTTGGAGGGGTATTGCTGGATAACCTGATTTCTTCCGTACAGTACACCCATCAGCTGGAGCGCCTGGCCGCCGTTCTTCAACCAGAACAACTGATTGTGTTCGCGCTCAAGAACCTGTTGTTCGGCATCGTCATTGCCGGTACCGCGTGTTTCCACGGCCTGCGCGTGCGCACCTCGCCCACGGAGTTGCCGCAGCAAACCCAACGCGCCATCGTCACCAGCCTGGTACTGGTGTTTTTCATGGATGGTCTGCTGGCCATCATCTCCCGATGAATGGCGATACGCTGATTGTAGCTGCGGGCCTGCAGTCGTTCGGCGGCAGCGATAGGGTTTGCAATCTCGACCTGGAAGCCATGGGCGGGCGCATCGTATGCCTGGTGGGGCCGGGCGGCAGCGGCAAAAGCACGTGGTTGCGCATCCTCGCCGGCGTGAACCCGCCGGCAGCCGGACGTTTGCGCCTCCTGGGAGCGGATATCCCCAATCGCGACACACCGGCCTGGCGCCAGCTGCGTTGCCAGGCCGCATTCATCTCCGCAGGCGCACCGCTGTTGTCGGTGGTGGATGCGCTCAATAACGTTATGCTGCCGGCGCTCTATCACCGGCTGGGCACACCCGATAGCATACGCATGCGCGCCAAAGAAACGTTGGAGTTCCTGGGTTATAGCGGCAGCCTTGAAGCCCTGCCCGCCCATCTTAGCCAGCATGAACGTCTGTTGCTCGCCATCGGCCGCTGTCTCATGCTCTCACCGCAACTGCTGTTCCTGGACGAACCGTTTCACATGACCGACGATGCCTGCCGGCGGCGCGAAGCAGAAATCTACCAACGCTTGGCCCGTGAACGCGGCATGACGGTATTCGTAGCCACCCATAACCTGGGTTTCGTGAAGCGCTATGCCAGCGATATCGTTTTCATTCACACTCAAGGGGTGTGGAAATTTGACAGCTGGCGGGCATTCGCACAGGCGCCGCTGGCCGAGGCGTGTGCTTTCCTGGACGCGGCCGCATAGTGAGTCAGCAATCATGAGTGAAACACCTCCACAAGGCCGCCTGCATTACATCCACCGTCTGTCCTACACGGCGCGCGAGCGTCTGGTGGGTGCCTTTGTGATATTTGCCATCGCCCTGTTGTTTTTCGCGCTGTTGTTCAACCAACAGACGCAGCAATTTTTTGCCAGAAAATTCACCTTGCACGCCTATATGCAGAATGCCCAGGGCATCAACGACGACACGCCGGTGATGGCTTCCGGCCTGTTCGTGGGTAACGTGAGCGCCATCGCCGTCACCTCCGACAACCGCATCGCCATCACCATGGAGATCCTGGAAAAATACCACCGGCTAATACGCGTGGATTCGCACGCGGAATTGAGCAAGCTGTCGCTGCTCGGTAATTCCGCCATCGACATCAGTGTCGGTTCCCCAAACCAAGCACTGATCCCGGACGGGGCCACGCTCCCGCTGCAGGAGCCGTTGTCACTGGACCAGATCATTGCG
>DAHVFI010000337.1 GCA_027317045.1 Gammaproteobacteria bacterium | reverse complement strand
GAGCTACCCCGGTTTGCGATTCAGCCTCGTGGTTGGCTGGATGTTCCGCAAAGTCATCGCCCTCAGCCTCCGCCGATGGCGTGGACGACCTCGATCTTATCGCCGTCCTTGAAACGATAGCCGCCGTGGGCACTGCGCGGTACGATCTCACCATTCACTTCCAGAGCGATGCGTTTGCCGGTGAGTTCCAGCCGCTGAATCAGATCCTGGGCGGTGAGCGTTTCGGCTATGTCGGTAGGATTGCCATTGACGAGAATCTGCATGTCGGCGCACATTGGTAACCGCGATGGCGCAATTTTAGCGCACTCGCGCCGCGCGTGCCGGCCGTTTGACAGGTAAAAGAGTGTCGCTAGAATGGGCGCTACCCGCGGGTGTAGTTCAATGGTAGAACTGCAGCTTCCCAAGCTGCTAACGTGGGTTCGATTCCCATCACCCGCTCCAAATTTCCCAGCACCGTGATGCGCCATCCCGGGCTTGACCACCGCCCGCATCGTTCGTTGTCCGGACGCGCGATCTGGATCGAATGCCATCGGCAGTCGGGTTTGCGTGCCGTCTTGCTCCATCTCCGGGCGCAGTTTCCAGAGGTTCTCGGCGGGTGGTGACTTCGCTACCGGGGCAGTTCAAACTGTTGGATGTAGAGGCACAAGCCAACCAAATTCGAGTCACCGATAACAGGTGTTGCCATGCCGATCAAGCCGAATTCAACCGCCAAACCGACTACAACAAAACTCGTCGCAGGCCGGCGCAAGCCGCTGAAGATCATCGCTATCAGCATCGCGGTGGTCATCGCGCTGATTATCGTCATCGCGATCGTGTTGCCGTTCATCATCAGCCCCAACGATTTCAAGCCGCGGATCGCGAAACTGGTGAACGACAAGACCGGCCGTGAACTCAGCATGCCGGGCGATATCAAGCTATCCATTTTCCCGTGGCTGGGCGCTGAGATCGGACCCATGTCTCTCAGTAATGCATCCGGTTTCGGGAATGCGCCTTTCGCCAGCATCAACGAGACCGATGTGCACGTGCGCTTCTGGCCGTTGCTGCGCGGCCATATCGAGGTAGGTACGATCAAGCTCGACGGCTTGGATCTCGACCTGGAGCGCGACGCCAGTGGCCGCAATAACTGGCAGGATATCCTCGACCATCTGAGGAACTCGGGATCGTCGGCGCAACCTCAAGGCGATAACACCAGGTCCAACGCGCTTGAAACCCTGCATATACAGGGCCTGGATCTCAGCAACAGCGGCTTGCGCTGGCGCGATGCCCAGAAGCATCAGCAATATACAATCAGCAATCTCAACATGGACATGGGCGCCTTCGCATCCGGAATACCACTGCGTCTGAACACCGATTTCGATTTCACCGGCACCAACCCGTCGCTCACCGGACATGCATCCTTCAAGGGGACAGTGATCGCGGATCTGACTAAAAAGATTTATACCCTCAGCAATGCCAAGCTCGATCTCGACGCCGATGGCGATGCTGTGCCCGGCGGCCATGTCAACGCGGAGCTGTTGTGGCAGCAGGCGGCGTTGAACCTGGATGTGGGCACGGTGGCGCTCAACGGTCTATCGGCAAGCGCCTATGGCCTTAAGGCACACGCGGATATGGAGGGTGAAGGGCTGTTGAAAGACCCACACTTCAACGGCAGTCTTAAATTGGCGTCGTTCTCACCGCGCGCAGTGTTGCAAGCTCTGGGGCATGGGGGACTCGCCGATACCCGCGATCCGCAGGCGCTGACCCAGGCTTCGGGCTCCCTGAACTTCATCGCTGCGCCCGATTCCGCCAGCGTGCAGAATCTGAACTTCAAGTTGGATGACTCCACCCTTAGCGGCACCGCCGCCATCAAGGATTTCAAAACCAAGACTCTGACGTTCAACCTCGCTCTCGACCAGGTCAACGCCGACCGCTATTTGCCGCCACAGAAAGCCGCCACCGCAACCCAACCGCGCGAAACTACCGACGTCAATAAGGTAAGCATTCCGGTGCGCACTTTGCGCAGCCTGAATCTTGATGGCCAACTGCAGATCGGCCAACTCACGCTGCTCAATGTCCATGCCGGCAACACGGAAGTGAGCGTCAGCGCCCATCAAGGGCTGGTGCGCATCAATCCCCTGACCGTACAGCTCTACGGCGGTGCGCTTAGCGGCACGGCGCAGATTGACGCCAGCAGCGATACCCCCATCGTCACGGAAGATCTCACCCTGCACAACGTACAGGCGGGTGGGCTGGTGCAGGATCTATTCAAGGTCAATCGTCTGAGCGGCACTGCGAACCTGCACATCGCAACGCGCGGGCTCGGCCCCACGGTGGGCGAAATCCGCCACACCCTGGAAGGGCGTATGAACTTTTCCTTCAAAAACGGCGCCATCGAAGGCCTGAATGTCTGGGATGCCATCGACCGCGCCTACGCGCTGGTGAAGCATCTGCCACCACCACCACCGGCACCCGAGCGCACCGAGTTTGCCGATATGCACGGCAGCGCGACCATCAACCACGGGGTACTGGATAACCGGGATTTTGCCGCCAGCCTGCCGTATATGAATCTCACGGGCGCAGGCAAACTGGATCTGGTGGAACTTACGCTGGATTACAGCCTCAAGGCACGCCTCACCGGTACGCCGAAACTTGGCGCCCGATCGGACCTGGGCGGGCTGGCCGGCAACACCATTCCGGTGCGTATCAGTGGCACCTTGTACAATTTGAGCGTACGGCCCGATTTGAGCGGCGCGGTACGCATGCGCGTGGAAAGCGAAGTCAACAAGAAAAAAGCAGAGCTCAAGGGAAAACTCAAGAATAAATTGCAAGATATCCTGCATCCGCCCGGATAACTGAGTGCCATGTCCGTGAGCATAGCGAGGCTGGGGTGCGACGCACATTCCTGACGATGCTTGCGGTGGTGTGGTTGACGGGTAATACCCGGGCAGCGCAATTCCACTCGTTCGAGGTTTCCCAAAATAACGGCCGTTATCAGCTGAGCGCTGATATCTACCTCGCGGCTCCGCTAGCCCAGGTGTATCAAGTGCTGACCGACTACAATCACCTTACGCGCCTCAGCGGCGCCATTCGTCAGAGCCGCATACTGAAACAGATTGATGCGCATACTTATCTGGTGTTCGTCGAAAGCCACGCCTGTGTGCTGTTCTTCTGTCACAACATCAAGGAGACCCAGCGGGTGATGGAACTAACACCCCGAGAGGTCGTATCGGAAGTGATACCCGAGGGCAGTAATGTGAAAATGTCTTCTTCCTCCTGGCACTTGGAGCCGGAAGGTGACGGCACGCGCATGCACTGGGAGGTAACCTTTGTCCCGGATTTCTGGATTCCACCGCTCATCGGCCCGTTCTTTATGAAAGGCGAGATGCGGGCGCAAGGCATATATATGGCGGAGGGCGTGGAAAAACTCGCCCGCGAGCGCGCCCACCTGCCGCCGTTGGCGGTGACTGACAAACATGCCCCGTCAAACCAAACCCAAGCGCCCTGAGTTCAGACTGGCGCCGCCGTTGCTGCGTTGGTACCGCGTCCACGGTCGCAAAGACTTGCCGTGGCAGCACCAGCCGACGCCGTATCGGGTGTGGGTTTCGGAAATCATGTTGCAGCAGACCCAGGTGAGCACTGTAATTCCC
>DAHVFI010000333.1 GCA_027317045.1 Gammaproteobacteria bacterium | reverse complement strand
CTCATGGACACACTGCACGCCGACCGCAAGGATCGCAGCGTGCTGTTCTGGAAATCGCTGCCGCTTTCGGATACCACGACGGTGCTCTCCAAGCTTTTCACCGGCATGGTGACGGCACCGGCATTGATGCTGGCGGCAGTTATCGTCACCGAGATCATTACCGGCATTCTGTTTATCATCGCCTTATCTTTTATAGGCGTGAACATTCTGCCGCTGGTTTTCCAGCCCGGAACCATCATTCTCGCCTGGATCACGTTGGCGTTCGCCCTTATGGTGCAGTCCCTGTGGCTGGTGCCTTTTTTTGGCTGGTTCCTGCTGTGTTCTGCCTGGGCCAGGAAACTGGTGTTGGCCTGGACCGTGCTGATTCCACTGGGCGCCATGCTCGTGGAACGCCTGTTTATCGGTACCCATTATTTGTTCAATGCTGTCTTTGGCCATCTTGGCAAGTTGTTCACCTTGGTCATGAGCGGCCATTACTCGGTCAATGGCGTGACCATAGGCCCAGGTATTGGGCTCGGCGAAAAGCCCGATGTATTTGCCGGTCATAGCGGTCTTATGACTCTGGGTTCGCTGGCGCGTGTTTTTGCCCAACCGGAGATGTGGATTGGCGCTGTCATCGGCGCGGTCTTTGTGGCCGGCGCCATCTGGCTGCGCCGCAATCGCTCTGAAATCTAAGCATTCGTTGCATGGAATTCCGCGGTCAGGAGATTGCGATTATGAAACGCATCGCCACTTTAGGATTGTTGCTCGGGTTGCCACTGTTGGCGCAAGCAGCCGCTCCCCGAATGCTGAGTGCGAACATTCCGGCTACCGGAATTAATACCCTGGTCATCACGGTCGGTGTCGGTGAGCTCCGCATCACACCGTCCACCGACAATACCATGCATGTGCAAGTCAGCCTGGAACAAAAGTCCCGCGAGTTCCTGTGGTTTTTTCACTGGCGGAGCCGTGCCACGACGCAGGAAATCCAGGCGGCGCAGATCGCCCGGCAGCAGCAGGGCCAGCGCCTGCTACTGTCGTTGACCACGCCCGGAAAGTTGAGTAATAACGATGTCAAGCAAAAATGGATTATCCAGGTACCGGCGCGGCTGGCCGTGGACTTGAACATGAAAGTCGGACAGGCGACCATCAACGGTGTTGCCGGCGGCGTGCGGGCCGATCTGAATGTGGGCGAGCTTGATGTGGACGTGCCGGGTGGAGCCTTGAGCGCCAAGGTCAACGTGGGTCAGATCAGTGCCACCACCGGCACCACCCGGCCCGGCACCATTGCCTTGTCCAGTACCATCGGAGAAACGGCGCTCTACATGAACGGCAAATATATCAGCCATGCGGGTGAACACAGCGGCCTCGGCCGCAGCATCAATCTTAATGGCAACGGTCCCGACAGCATGAAATTGAGCGTCAATGTGGGTGAGGTGGATTTGCGGGTTGAATCGGCTGTCAAGGCACAAATCAAGCCCTAAATTAAGGCCATCCTGGCCGTGGCCAAGATGGGCGGTGTCTTTTTCCGGTTCAATTGACTACCTGCGCCACCCAGAGCAAATTCGGAACAGTTGCAGGTTATCTGATTAACATAGGCAGGTTCGGGCCGGAAGCTTCTGTCGTGGCGGGGTTAATCTGGCTTGCAGCAGGGATCGGCTTCATAATGCTGGCCTATTGAAAGTGCGATATTGCGCGGCCTTTCTGGAGTGGTCTCGTAAGGACTAATCAATGAATCCTGCTGCTGAAAAAGAAGTACGCTGGCCGCATGCGGTGATCGGCATTCTTTGGGTGCTGGTTTATATGTCGTCGACATTGTTTATCAGCGGCAACGCCGGGCGCGCGGCAAACGATCCCTCGGGATTGATCAAGAGCATTTGGATTACCCATTTAGTGATCATCGCCCTGCCGTTGTTTTTCCTGTGGGTTATGCGGCGTAGTTTCCCCATTGGCGGCTTTTCCCGCGAGCAACGACGTCCCTGGTATCGCTGGTGGCTGGTCTTTTTTGTCCTGGCGGTGGTATTCGGTTTATCCACGGGCTGGCACTCCAAACTTAGTGATTATCCGGGACTGGCCGTGGTGGGCTTTTGGATAATCATGATGTGCTTGTTCGTCGGCGTCAGTGAAGAATTTCTGTTTCGCGGCGTTATTCAGACCGGGTTGAATAACTCCCGTCTCGGAAGCTGGAAATTGTGGCGGCTGCGCAGTGGGACGCTAGTTGCCGCAGCGGTATTCGCCAGCATGCACCTGTTTGGCTATCACGCGTACCGAACCATGGCCGGGATGTCCTCACGGCAGGCTTTGGGCATCGTTGTATCCCAATTTGTCGCGGCGTTGGTACTGGGATTGATTTTCGGGCAGCTCTACGACCGCAAACGCAATATCTGGGGTGTGGTGGTGCTGCACAACATTGTGGATGGCGCCTCCTATGTTGTGCCGCTCATCATAGCGTTGATCCGTGGTTAGCCGCTCGGCTGCAGTCCACCTTGGATTGGGCGCGTGTAGCCTAGACAGTTCCACGGTTCTAAAATGACACCCGCGCAAACATCGGTTGTCCCTGACTTGTCATGCAACTCATCGGCTCACTGACCAGTCCTTATGTACGCAAGGTGCGCGTAACCTTGATGGAGAAGGGCATCGAATGCCCCTTCATGCTTGACGACGTGTGGGCGGCGGACACGAAAATCCAGCAAAGCAACCCGCTCGGCAAGGTACCGTGCCTGATCCTCGACGACGGCAGCACGCTGTACGATTCGCGGGTGATTTGCGAATACCTGGATTCGTTGCCGCCTGCCAATACACTCATTCCCGCAGGCGGCCGTGAGCGCATCACGGTGCTGCGCTGGGAAGCGCTGGCCGATGGTGTGCTGGAGGCCGGTGTGCTGATTCGTCTCGAACATACCCAGCGCGAACCCGCTCAGCGCAGTGAAAAGTGGCTCGAACGCCAGCGCCGAAAAGTAACCGCCGGACTCGCAGTCATGGCGCGGGATCTCGGTAGCAGCGACGGCTGCGTGGGCGGACGCTTCACGCTCGCCGATATCGCCGTGGGTTGTGCGCTCGGCTGGCTTGGCTTCCGGCTTCCGGAACTGGACTGGCGCAAGACCCATCCCAATCTCGGCCGGCATTTCGACAGGCTTTCGCTGCGGCCGTCGTTTGCTAGCAGCGCGCCGCGGGCTTAGTCGCGGAAATTCACGAATTGCAAAGGTTGCTCCAGTTTCGCGGCGCGTAATAGCGCAATGGACGCCTGCAGGTCATCGCGCTTCTTGCCGGATATGCGCACTTCCTCGCCCTGAATGGCGGCCTGCACTTTCAGGCCGCTGTCCTTGATGAGCCTGACGATTTTTTTCGCCAGTTCCTTGTCGATACCCTGCCTGACGTTGATGCATTGCTTGGCTTTGTCGCCCCCGATAGCCTCGATCTTCTGGGGATCAAAGCTGGCCACATCAATGCCACGTTTCGCCGCGCGCTGATACAGGATGTCCTGCACCTGCTTGAGCTGAAACTCGCTGTCCGCGAACAATGTCAGCACGTTGTCCTGACGCTCGATTTGGGCGCTGGAACCCTTGAAGTCATAGCGTGTGCCGATTTCGCGGCTCACCTGATCCACCGCATTGGTGAGTTCGGCGGTTTCGACTTTGGAGACGACATCGAATGAAGGCATATTTGCTCCTTATGGATGAGGACCGATCGCGGTGGTTCCGGTCGCGACCATTTCGTGTTCCGGCACGATGTCATGGGGTTTTCCCAGTTCCACCACGCGCCGCACTTCCGTACCGTCCAGCATGTTGATGACATGCGAGCGGTGCGCCACCTGCATGGCCGGCGCATGCGCACAGCGGTCCGCAGCGAGGACTTCCCGCCCCGAAACGCTGTGCCTCGATGGTGACTGCCTTGACGAGTTCTCCAGAGCCCAGCAACAGCAGACGGGTGGCGTTGGCGCTGAGCGGGTCCCGATTTTGATCATGCTGTTTCTTTCAATCGATGGGCTTTGGAGCGTGCTCCACCCAGCAGGATTTGTTCGCCATTTTCCAGGTCTTCCGGCGTCCCCCAGAGTACCAAGACGTCGTCTTCCTTGAGAACCGTATCCGTGGGCGGTTGCCGGCCTACCACGCCTTCGCGGCGCAGGGCCGTCACCACCACTTTCGCGGCTTTGAGATTCAGTTCGCCGATGCTTTTGCCGATGGCGCGGGCGCCAGCGGTGAGCGTCACCGTATAAAGTTGTTCGCGGAAGGCATGGCTGGGATCGATCGGCAAGGCATCCTGGCCGCGGAACACGCTGCGCAACAGGCTGTAGCGGTGGCCGCGCACTTCCTGCACCTTGCGCAGAATTTTCCCCATGGGCATGCCCAGCAGGTGCAGCAGGTGTGAGGCCACCATGAGACTTGATTCCATGGTCTCGGGAATCACCTCGGTGGCGCCGGCTTGCATCAGTTTGTCCAGGTCCACGTCGTCGCGGGTGCGGACCAGCACCGGCATATCCGGGCGCAGCTTTTTGACCTGTTCCAGAATCCTGAGCGCCACCGGAATCCTGAAATACGTGATCACCACGGCGCGGGCGCGTTCCACGCCCGCGGCCTTGAGCACCACGGGGTTGGTGCCATCGCCGTAATACACCGGGTCGCCGGCTTCGCGTGCGTGTTTGACGCGCACCGGATCCAGGTCCAGGGCCACGAACTCGAAGCCCTCGGGTTCCAGGAAACGCGCCACGTTCTGACCGACACGTCCGTAGCCGACGATCACCACGTGGTTTTCAAGATGCAGCTGCTGCCGCCCGATATCGTGCTGCAAGCGGTCGTGTTCCGCCGCGGATTCGTCCAGTGGAAACAGGCGCGCGGCCAGCACACCGCTGTAGCGCAGGCAGAATGGGCTTACCAGCATGCTCAGCACAATCACTGCCAAGCCGAATTCCGCCAGCGGCGCGCGGATCGCCGCTTGTGCAAGGCCCAGGGCCAGCAATGCGAAGCCGAATTCGCCCCCTTGGTTGAGTGCCATACCGGTACGCAGCGCAGTGGCGCGATCGCCACCCAGCAGCCGCGCGAGTAGCGCCACCAATACGGTCTTGAACAGCATCAGTGCCATGACACTCACGATCAGCAGCCACCAATGACGCAGCACGGTATGCGGATTGAGCAGCATGCCGACCGTGACGAAAAACAATCCCAGCAGGATGTCCCGGAACGGCCGGATATCGGCTTCCACCTGATGGCGATACTCGGTCTCGGCCAGCATCATGCCGGCCAGAAAAGCGCCCAACGCCAGCGACAGGCCGAGCGCCGCAGTGCTCCAGGCAGCCGCGAGCGTGAACAGCAACACCGCCAGGGTGAACAATTCCGCGGAACGGGTGGTGGCGATCTGGTGGAACAGCGGTCGGAGCAGCCACCGGCCGAAGGCCAGGATGACGATCACCGCCAGCGCGCCCTTGACGAAGGTCCATAACAATTCGGCAGCGAACTCGGTACCGATGCCATGGGCAAGTCCCGGGATCAGGATTAGGAAGGGGATGACCGCCAGATCCTGGAACAGCAGCACCGCAATGGATAGCCGTCCGTGCTGCAGATTGAGTTCGTTCTGTTCCGCCAGCTGTTTTACCACGATGGCGGTGGAGGACATGGCGAAGGCGCCGCCGATCACGATCGCCACCGGCGCCTTCGCGCCCAGCAGCCAGGCAGCGAGCGCCGTGCCGGCGGTGGTGAGCAGAACCTGCAATCCGCCCAGCACGAACACTGCCTTGCGCATGACGATGAGTCGCGGCAGCGAGAATTCCAGTCCCAGGGTGAACAGCAGAAACACCACCCCGAATTCCGCCAGGCTGCGGGTATCCGCGGAGTCGGCTATCCAGCCGAGGACGTGAGGCCCCACCAGAAAGCCGGTGGCCAGATACGCGATGATGGCAGGCAGTTTCACGCGCTTGAGCGCCGCAACTATGAGTACGGCCACGGCCAGCAGAATCAGAATCGAGCGAAGTGTGGTGTGTTCCATGGCGTGCGCGTCTCCCCAAGCACCTCAATCTTACCGGAATGAGCGGAGATGCTTGCTAATCTGAGCGTATATTGTGGTTTTCTCAGATCAATCTTTAATAACACAGGCAGGGCTATAATTTGGGAGCCGAACGGTGGACAGGAATGCGCTCTATGCTCACGCGAGTCATACATATAGCAGGGGTTGCCGTGTGCGCCGCACTGTTATTGGGCGCCACCCAGTGTCAAAGCAGCTCCAGCAACGGTATCGGGCCGAACGGACCCGTATTTGTCACTACCCTCGCGGTTGAGGATGCTAATGGCGTCCTCTCGAGCACTTTTTCGTCTGGGGAAACCATCCAATTCGTATTGAGCGTGCGCAACCGCAGTAGCTCGAGTCAGACCCTGGCATTCAATACTTCGCAGCAATCTAATTTTGCAGTGCTGCACAGCGGCACCGCCACGGAAGTATGGACCTGGGCGCTGGGGCAGTCGTTTTCCCAAAGCACCACCAGCCTTACCATCGCGGCGGGACAGACCCAGACTTTCACCGTCACCTGGAATCAGACCGACGATAACAAGCAACCGGTACCTAGCGGCGCTTATGAAGTGATTGCCGGGCTGACCTGTACCAACGGCAGCGGTTCTGCCAGCTCGTCAACCTCATCCGCGAGCACCCTGTGCATGCCAACAGGTATCCCCACGTCGGGTCAGCTGGCCCCCAGCGTTTACATTTCCACACTGTCGCCGTTCACCATCCAGTAAGGCTCCGGTGGAGAACCTCGCCCCCATGAAGTTATCTCAGGTACCGGGCGCCTTCCGCGGGAGATGCATCATGCGCACAGTGCCGATTGCCTTGTTTGCAATTCTGCCGTTGGTGGCGCTCACGATCCCACCGGTGAGGGCTGCAAACGCGCCGCATTGCGATTCGCACAACGGCGGCATCACGTTGCCGGCGGGGTTCTGTGCCACGGTATTCGCCGATGACCTCGGTGTTGCCCGTCATATGGCGGTCAACAACAACGGCGATGTGTATGTCGCGCTGCAATCGCCGCATCACGGCGGCGGTATTGTGGCCTTGCGTGATACCACCGGCGATGGCCATGCCGATACCGTCAAATATTTCGGTGAGACGGGCGGCGCCGGCATCGGTATCCACGATGGCTATCTATACTTCGCCAGTAATACCGAAGTTGTGCGTTATAAATTATTGCCCGGCGAACTCCTGCCGCAGCTATCTCCACAGGTGGTGGTCAGCGGCTTTCCTGAACAACACGAGCATTCGGCCAAGACCATGGCCTTCGACAATAACGGACATGTATTTGTGAATGTGGGCGCGCCTTCCAACGCCTGTCAGCGTGAGGACCGGGTGCGCGGTTCACCGGGCATCAATCCATGCCCTTTGTTGGCACAGCACGGCGGTATTTGGGAATTTGACGCTGACAAACTCAACCAGGTGTTCGGCAGGGATGGCAGGCGTTACGCCACCGGTATCCGCAATGCGGTCGCCATTACCTGGAATGCACAGGTCGGTGCCCTGTATGCGGTGCAAATGGGCCGTGACCAGCTTTACGACAATTGGCCGAGATTTTACAGCGCGCAGCAGAGCGCTGAGTTGCCGGCGGAGGAGTTTTTCCTGATTCGTCAGGGCGATAATTTCGGCTGGCCCTACTGCTATTACGACGAGCTGCAACACAAGAAAGTACAGGCGCCTGAATACGGCGGCAACGGCAAAAAAACCGGCGATTGTGCCGACTATGGCCAACCCATTTTGGCGTTTCCGGGCCACTGGGCCCCGGAGGCAGTGCTGTTCTATACCGGTAAGCTGTTTCCGGCGCACTATCGCGATGGTGCATTCATCAGTTTCCACGGTTCCTGGAACCGGGCACCGCTGCCTCAGGCGGGCTACAAAGTGGTGTTCGTGCCCTTCGACGGGCTCCGGCCCTTCGGCGAGTATCAGGTATTTGCACAAGGATTTTCCGGTGAAAAACCCATTTATTCGCCGGGCCAGGCACGCTTCCGGCCCATGGGCCTCGCCCAGGGGCCGAACGGTGCACTGTATATCGGTGATTCCCAGCAGGGACGAATCTGGCGCGTGATCTACGCCGGCAATTCCTGAGTCTGCTTGCAAGACCGTGAGGTGTCGTTATCATGGGTGTCCCTTCCGACGGGCAAACCCGCATGCTGCTGGCGCTGTTGATTCTGATGATTTTAGTAATGCTCGCCGGAGTGACGCTCGCGACCTTGGGGATGCGCGCACGCCAAGTGCCGCTGCCGGTAAGCGGCTTGCACGGCGTTGCAGGTATCCTGCTCATCGTGCTGTTGGTGATCCATGACCTGCATTTCCCCCACAACATCCCGTTGAATGCCGCCGCGGTGGTGCTGATGCTCACCGCCACCGGCGGTCTGCTGTTGTTCGGTTTCCGCGCCGGCCGCCAGGCGGTGCCTGGGCTGGTGGTGAGTCTGCATGCGGGTTTCGCCGTAGTCGCGCTGACGCTTATGATTGTCGGCTATCTGCGCGGTTAGTTATGCGGGCCACAGCTAGCTCCGCTCGCAGGTGCGTTTCCGCAGTTACCTTACAGCTCGTGGCAACCCTGCTGGGCCTGATGGGTACGGCACTGGTAATCGTTCAGGCACTATTCTGGATCCCCAGCCGCCATGCGAATCTTGCGGTGCTGATACTGACAGCGTTTGTACCTCTGATCGCCGCCGTGGTGTTCGCTTTAGTGCCGCGCCGGGTGGAAGAAGACAATGCTCAAGGCTATTCGGCGCGGGCACCGATGGTGTGGATTACTTTAGGATTGCCGGTGCTACTTACCATCCTGGTCATGGCATTGGTAGGAATAGGTGGCAACTTCGATAAGTTCGCCGGTCTTGCCTTGCTATTGGCGGCGAATAGCGGACGCAACTTGCGCGATTGGGTGCGTGCTTTGCTGCTGCGCGCAGCCGATACTCGCCCATGATGAAACGCACGATCAAAGCAAGTATTGATATTCTCGCGCCCCCTGAATCGGTCTGGCAGGTGCTGATGGATTTTCCCAGCTATCCCCAATGGAGCAAATTCCTGCTGGACATCGAAGGCCAGGCGGTACCCGGTTCGTATCTGCGTGTCATGCGGATGGCCGCCGATGGCAGACCTCGTATATTCAAACCCGTGGTGTTGCAAGTCACGCCGCCGCGCGCCTTTCGCTGGTTGGACCATTTTGGAATACCGGGATTGCTCGATGCGGAACAGAGCTTCACTCTTGAATATAAGTTCGGCGGGCATACCCGGGTGCGTCAGACCGGGGAATTTAGCGGCTTGTTCACGCCGTTTTTATGGCGGCGGTTTGAAGCGCCTGTAACCAGGGGGTTTGCGGCTTTCAATCGTGCGCTCAAGAAGTGTGCTGAATCACGCATCTGATGTATTGAAACCTGGGTTATGATTTCGTTTTCGGCGGTATCGGCTTATCCGGGACCAACTTTGTGAATACTTGACGCGGGCCAATTACCTTGGATCCACGGGTGTTCCGTTCTGCTCTGCGCATGTCTTTGGTCATTCGTTTGGTTTAAGGGCTTAAATTATTTCAGTAACAGTGCCCGGCCTGTATCTCGGAGAGTTAATCTCGGTTAAGCTATTTTGCATAATATGTAGCGGGCTGGCCATCCGAATCCTGATGGATGGGGCATCCGCTTACCCAGGATTCAACGCAGGCATACCGTGACGCGTATCCGAGTCAAGTGGATAGCAGGCATCAGCGTTACGCTGTTGGTAGCAGCGGCCGCGGTGTTGCAACTTGGCCGCGGGTTGGAGCAGTCAGCCTACGAGGCCGGGGTGTGGCTGGTACCGCAACATCCGCCCAATGCCGACGTGGCGGTGGTGGGTATTGACGCCGCTGCTTTGCAAAAACACGGTCTCTGGCCCTGGCCACGCAACATTTTGGCGGACCTGACTTCGCAGCTGGCAGCGGACAAAGTCCGGGTCATTGCCTTCGTGCCTGGATTCGACAGCCCTCAGAATACGCTGGCGTTGGATTATCTCCGCAAATTTGCCGCTTTGCATGCGGTCAGTAACGACCCTGAGGCGGCGGCACTGGTTGCGCACGCGCAGAG
>DAHVFI010000331.1 GCA_027317045.1 Gammaproteobacteria bacterium | reverse complement strand
TAACAGCGCCGGCGTTGCCATCAACAGGCCTGCAGGCAAAATCCCGCTCATCCATCCGGAGTTACTCCTGCATGCAGGCCCAGTGCCAGGGTTCGTAAGCGATGCCATGGCGATTGTCGCGCGGGTAGGACATGCGGAAGCCGAAACCCGCGGCCTGCTGGCTCAACCAGGTAAAGGCCCGGGTGGTTTCAAAACCGGTCTCCAGCGAATTATGACCGGTGGTGGTGAGATCCAGCGCACAGCCGCTATGGTGTTCGCTGTAACCCGGCGCTGCATTGACCCGAAGGATTTCTTCTATCGGTTTACCTGCCGCAAGTTTGCGGGCAATCACAGCGCGTTGAGAATCCACGCTGCGGAATGCCGAAATCACCAACAACGCCACGTTATCCCGTTGCGCCTGCAGCTGCATGGCTTGCCAGCGTTGCGCCGCATGCGGCCCCAATTGCTGCGGCCTGCCGTACACATCCGCACCGATGGACGTCAGCACGTCAGCCTCGATGCGCAGCGGCGACTGGAAGCGGCGCGCATAATCTGCGGGGATCCCGAGTTCCCGATGCATCTCCCGAATTCGGGCGC
This sequence comes from Gammaproteobacteria bacterium, assembly GCA_027317045.1. Classification (GTDB taxonomy): domain Bacteria; phylum Pseudomonadota; class Gammaproteobacteria; order Natronospirales; family REEB76; genus REEB76. Next base: position 3,365 of record DAHVFI010000331.1, on the reverse strand, counting down.
GATAATCCAGCGGCTGGCTTTCAACGCTGCTATTCAAACGGCTGTCCTTAATTATCTGCCTGGATGTTGGTAAGTGCCGATGAGCTGTGCCTCGGCGAGAATGTGGCCGCGCATGGCGGCTTGCAGCTGCGCCTTGGTCGGTGCATGTAAATCCGGCAGCATCACGTCGAGGGCGTAGAGTTTATGGAAGTAGCGGTGCCGGCCGATGGGCGGGCAGGGCCCGCCGTAGCCGGTGCGTTTCCAGTCATTCACGCCTTCACGAGTGCCGGCGGGCAGGTGTTTTGAGCCGCCTTCCGGCAGCGATGGCACGCTGGCTGGAATGTCATACAGCACCCAATGCACCCAGGTCATCTGTGGCGCCGCGGGATCGGGTGCGTCCGGGTCATCCAGGACAAATGCAAAGCTTTTGGCGCCTGCGGGCGCGCCGGACCAGGCGAGCGGCGGCGAAAGGTCCTTACCGTCGCAAGTGAAACGCGCCGGCATACTGCCGTTGTCCTGGTAGGCGGATGAGTTGAGTATGAAGTGTGGTGTCATGGGGACGCCCTCCGAAATTACGGGGATCACGGCCAGCAGCAGAGCCGCTATCAGGCCACCGGGGAGCGAGCGTGGCGCTATCAATTTCACGACCAGGGGGCCGCAGACTGTAGGCGGTTGCACAGTTCTGTCTCACTCAAGGCCGCGATCTCGTTTTCCGCGTCCAGACGATTACTGGCATCCAGCCCGCTTTTGAATACCTCGAAGCTGCCCAGACGCGAGAAGATGATGAGCAGGGTGCCGTGGGATTCATGACCGAGAGCCGCCTGCCAGATCTGTCCGTGGCTGTCGCTGAAGCTGCGCATGGCAAGCAGTATAAACCCGGGCCAGCGCGGTTATGGGCAGTGGCTGCTTTTCAAGGTTTTCCGGACTGATTTTGTTCGAGGCCGGCGTCAGTAAGGCACGCCCATGAACTTATCGGACAACAGCCTGTGCCGAAATTCATGAGGATGCGGTGCCTGGACCAACGCCCATGCACCGCATGCTTGAGCAGCATCTGAGCCGGGCGCCCGACAGGTTGGTCGCCGCTTATTTTGATCGGCCGTAGCGACCGGTGAGCCGGGCCTTGGCTAGGGTGTTGAAGTGCAGGTAATACCCGACCATGGCACCGGAGGCGCTGGCATCCAGCGGCAGCTTTGCGACTTTCAGCGCATATACCGTGACTTGATAGTGATGCGGGTTATCGCCAACTGGCGGGCAGGGGCCGCCGTAATGCGAGACACCGAAATCTGAACGCCCCTCGACAACGCCCGGCGGCAGCGCCTGCGAAGCTGCCACACCGGCATTGGCCGGGAGGTGGGTAACCGCCGCCGGAATGTTGAACACGATCCAGTGCCACCAGCCGCTGCCGGTGGGCGCGTTCGGATCGTAAATGGTCACCGCGAAACTCTTGGTCCCGGCCGGGACCCCGGACCAGTGCAGAGCCGGAGATTGATTTCCGCCGCTGCAGCCAAAGCCGTTGAAGACCTGCGCCATCGGGATGGTGCCGCCGTTTGTGAAATCCGCGCTGGTCACCGTAAAGCGACCGCCACCGGCGGCCGTGGCGACCAGGGGCAGGGCCAGAAGAAGCGTCATTGACAGAGTGCTTACCAGCGAGCGCATGCTTTGTCTCCTTAGCATCATTCAGAAAAATGTCCAGTAGTTACCTTAAATGAGTATAAAGGAAGAATCAGTAGTGTCCCAACGTTGTTGAAACCCGAGGTATTTCATGCGTAACTTGTTGATTATGCAATGACCAGAATAGATTGTGGCGTTGAAATCGAGACCACTCAAAATTGAGTAGAAAGCTGCATCAATCAAATGATTAAAACAATTTAAACTGTCGACGTTGGGACACTACTGAGGAAGAATGATGAAAATATCGTTTCAGACCGTCCGCGGCCCGCGCAGCAAGCGCGCCGGCAGAAACAGGATGGCCTTCAAGAGTGCAAACACGGCGTCCACGGTGACACCCAGCAGACGGAACGGCAGCAGCACCAGCCACACAAACGGATAGAGAATCAATGCGAGCAACGCCAGCGGCCAGCACAGAATCAGCAGGATCAGCCACAGGATAAAGCCGGGGAATATGCGCATGTTGGTTGCCTGCGTGGGAGCCTCGCAGAAGACTATCACTATCCAGGCCCGGAGTAGCGTGTCGGGTGACTCGGAATGTCCGGATCTTTTTGCCCCGCTGTCTTTGTATTCCGCACTAACCGGTTTATTATCCGCACAGCTCGAAGTGGGAGGCGAACCCCTTGAACAGCAAGCAGGTGGCCTGTGAACGGCTCAACCAGGCGCGTGCGTCGCTGCTGGCCTTGAGCCATCGCATCCACGCCCATCCGGAACTGGGCTTCGAGGAAGCGCAGGCCTGCAGCTGGCTGGCCACGATGCTGGACGAGGCTGGGTTTGCAGTGCAGGCCGGCATTTGCGAATTGCCCACCGCCTTCATTGCCCGGGCCGGCAGCGGTCCCCTCAATATCGGCATCATGGCGGAATACGACAGCCTGCCGGGCGTCGGCCATGCCTGCGGCCACAATCTGATCGCAGCCATGGCGGCCGGCGCGGCCATGGCACTCGCTAAAGTGGCGGACGAAGTGGGACTCACCGTCTCTGTCATCGGCACACCCGCCGAGGAAGTGGGCAACGCTTCCGGCAAGATCCTGTTGCTGGAACGCGGTGCCTATGCGGGTATCCACGCGGCCATGATGGTGCATCCCGCCCCTATGGATTTCGTGCAGCCCAGGATTATCGCAGCCTCGATGTTCGACGTGCACTACACCGGCAAGGAGGCGCATGCCTCGGCGTTTCCGGAGCTCGGCATCAATGCCGCGGATGCGATCACCGTCGCGCAGACCGCCATCGGTCTGCTGCGCCAGCATATCCGGTCAGGCGACCGCGTTCACGGCATCTGCACCCACGGCGGCGATGCCGCCAATATCGTTCCCGCGCATACTTCGGCACGCTACATGGTTCGCAGTGATACGCTGGACGAGCTGGAAGAATTGCGGGTCAAGGTGCGCCGCTGCTTTGAAGCCGGCGCCCTGGCTACCGGTTCGAAACTGGAAATCCGCGGCGGCGACAAGCCGTACACCGAAATGCTGCACGACGCGGACATGGCGGCGTTGTACCGCCGCAATGCCGACGTCCTGGGGCGCAAATTCCCGGATGCGAACTCCACGGTAGGGCGTTTCAGTGCTTCCACCGACATGGGCAATGTCTCCAAGGCCATACCGTCCATCCACCCCATGATCGGTATTGACTGCCTGCCGGCGGTGAATCATCAGCCCGAGTTCACCGCGCATTGTGTCAGTGCGGCGGCGGATCAGGCTGTTTGGGACGGTGCTCTGGGT
>DAHVFI010000316.1 GCA_027317045.1 Gammaproteobacteria bacterium | reverse complement strand
TGCAGGCCCGGCAGATAAGCGAGCACCGTCAGCAGCAAAGCCGCCAGGATGGCGAGGTAGGCATAGGTCCGCGATAAAGACATGGAACCGTGTGCTCGCGTTGGCTTTCTGTTGTTCAACAAAAAATCCCCCCTCCCCATGCAGAGAAAGAGGGCCAGGGTGAGAGGATAATATATTAGGAATGCTCTGATTTATTGTCCCGTTCGCCCTGAGCCCTTCGACAAGCTCAGGACAGGCACTGTCGAAGGGCAAATGACATTCGTTGATTCTAGAGGAATTATTCCGCGCATGGTTCGACCGGGCTCACCACGAACGGAATAAATCAAATCAGATGATATGGACGCCCCCTCTCCCTTAGGAACACTACATGCTAATGATATCCCCTCATCCCCACCTTCTCCCGCAAGGGGAGAAGGTGTTCATGGGGCAGCAATGGGTTTTAGAGCGTCTAACGAAATGAGAACACTTGCCCTTGCCTTCCGCTCAACCCCCTCTCCCCTGGTGGGAGACGACTACAGGAATGTAGGAGGTAGGCCAACGCAGGGAGCGGTTGCCGCGGGTAGGATGAGGGGGCTTTGTAGGTCGGCAATCCTTTGCCGACGTTTCTAGAAGCGGTCTCAAAAATGCCGTTCGCCCTGAGCCCTTCGTCAATGCCTGTCCTGAGCTTGTCGAAGGGCTCAGGCCAGGCGTAGTGCCAAAGGCGCGAAGTCGAAGGGTGGAATTTCTGCCGCGGCAGGGATGTTTCGACTTCGCTTCACGCAGCCTGTCCTGAGTGGAGCCGAAGGACTCAACATGAACGGAGTCTGGTTTTTGAGACCGCTTCTAGTAATCTTAAAGATGCATGGCGGTAATGTGGATGCTTGAAACGGGTGTCGTTACGGCGATGTAGGCGCTGATTTGTCCGCCGCCGCGCGTGTCGCTGCCAGGCTGGCTTTGAGTGATTGGATGTCCAGGTCCAGGCTGCCGAATTTGTTCAAACGCGATAACTGCTGTATCTGTTCTTCGGCCGCCTCGAAGTTTCCCGCGATCATCAAGCCCTTGGTCAAACTGATGCGGTACACGCTTATGTTTGGCTCGTAGTGTACGGACTGCCGCATGGCGGCAAGTATTTCGCTGAACGGCGCATCGGTAAAGGTCAGGTAATTGGAATAGATCACCCATAGGTCCGCATTTGAGCGCGGCAGCTTTTTGATATTCTTCGAATGGAAGGCCGCCTGCAACATGGCTAGAGCCGTGGGAGCCAGGGATTTACAGGCCGTGGGCAGGCAATTCACCAGGCTGTCCAACGCCGCCGTATCCTCGGTGGCGACCGGATAGGTGTGCAGGATTTCCTCGGCGTGTTGCCGCCAGGCCGGGTTCACCGGCAACTTCAGTTTGGCACTCACCAGCATCAAGGCAGTATCCGGAATGATGTTGTCGCTCACCGCCGCGGCCCGCGTCAGGGTGTGCAGCGCCAAGCTGTAATTCTTGGTGTCGCCTGCGAGCGCCAGGTTGGAATAGGCCTGACCCAACGTATACAAGGCGCGTTCCGATCCGGGGTGGTGCTGCGCTTCGTAGTAGCTAAAATAGAGGAAACTCCGCCATTCCGATGCGCGCAGCCAGGTGACCGAAAACAACACCGGGATGGCGATGACCGCGATTGCCCAGCGCAAGGATAGGCGCGCATGGCGGCTGCCGCCGGCGCTGGGTAACAGCAACAGGCTGAAGGCCGCCAGCAACAGGCCGTAATCCGGCAAGTAGTTGCGGTGCTCGAAGGCGATCTCCAGCGGCAGAATGGTGGATTCCATGGCCTGACCCGCGAAGAAAAACAGAATGCCCAGACTCAACAGCGGCCGGCGCCGGCGTTGCCACCAAGCGATGACCAGCAACGCGATGAGCGCCAGCAGGCTCCACAGAGTCGTGAGCGGCGTCAGCAGCCCGGTCGAAATGCCAATGTCATCGTGATACAGGGCCAGGTGGCGGATATCCGGAAAGAACGTCCATTGGATATACAGCCACACCACCCTGAATTCCGTGAGCACCCGTTCCGGCAGGGTGAAATCCCGGTAAGCATAGTTGGCCAGGAAAAATTGCGGGTGTGTGGTGAGATACGTCAAGCCAACAATGCCGGGCAGCACCAGGCCGCACACATAAAATGCCAATACATTTTTGGCGATGGCTTGTTTGGCATTGCGGAAACCGAATAGCAGCCATTCAATCACCAGCAGATACAGCGGCAGCAGCGCCGCATCCTCCTTGCAGAGCACTCCGACGATGCCAAGGAATGGCGTCAGCAGCCATACCAGCGGCCAGCCGGTTTTGCCCGCCAGCATGCGCTCGCGGCCCACCACATAGGCCAGCATGCCCGCCAGGGTGAACAGCGCCGAGAGACTGGTCATGCGCTGCACGATGAAGAGCACGGTGGTGAGATTCAGCGGATGCAGCGCCCAGGCCGCCGCAATCAGCACACTCGCCCAGTTGATGTTGATATCTTTCCAATCAAATTGATAACGCCGTCGGCAGGTTAGCAGCAGGCGCCTTGTCAGCCACAGAATCAGCAGTGCATTAATTAGATGGATGATGAGATTGGTTAGCTTGAAGGAGAACGAACCCTCGCCGAAGAAATAAAAATTGAAGGCGAAGCTCAGCATGCTGATGGGCCGGTACAAAAGGCCGGAATGCGAGGAAAACGCCGCCCGCAGCAGTTCATGCGGCGCAAGGCCCGTGATCTGAATGCCGGTGTTGCCGATGATGTTGGGATTGTCGTCGAACAGGAAGGGGCCGTGCAGGCCAGGCCAATAGGCGATGGCGATAGTGGCCACTAGCACGATCACGGCGGCCGCCAGTAGCAGGCGCTGGGTTCGTTTGTCTGCGAACTGCATAGAGTTTTCAGTGTCCCAAAAAAATGCCCCGGCTTGAGCCGGGGCATGAATCATATCAAATTAGTCGAACTACTTATCGGCAATTTGCGGGCAAATATTTTGCGGGAGCATTTGTACCCGCGACAGCTGATATAGTTTTGCCATCAACAATATTGGTTTGATAACCGCATGCCCAGGCAACGCCACCCGCCGTTGTCATAGCTGCCAGCTGCAATACGTTCTTGCCAGCAACCATGGCGCCGCCCACAGTGGCGGGATTATAGGTAATTGTAATGAGCATAGTGGTATTTGCTCCACCTGGACTATTTGCAACGCCGATACTGGTCACGTATTTGCCAGAAATGCTTGTATTTGTTGGCAACCCATAGCTGTTACTCGCTGTACCATTTCCAATTGCGCCCCAGTGACCATCCGTCTGGACAGTTTCCGCCACGGCGGTTTTGGCCGCCGCCGCGAGATTCAGGCCCTCCGTGAGCTTCGAACGCGTCACGTAGTCCTGGTACTGGGGAATGGCGATGGCCGCCAGAATGCCGATGATCGCGATTACGATCATCAACTCGATAAGGGTAAAACCCTTTTGCACCTTGTTCATGACGATAACTCCTTCAAGTGAATGTTCAAATGGCGCACAAGGGCGCTTTCACACTAGGCCAAGCAATCGGCGTGCCAAGGGTATTTCTTGTGGTTTTCCCCATGTGCATAAGGGGCTCCCGTGTGAGCGAGGCTCGCCTGTGAGCGGCTAAGCTGACA
>DAHVFI010000314.1 GCA_027317045.1 Gammaproteobacteria bacterium | reverse complement strand
GTACAGGTCCCGCGGCAGGCTGGTGACCGGCTCACCCTGTACGATGGCAAACGGCATTTCCGACTGTTGCGGCAGCGTTGGCGATGGTGCGTGCGGTTGCCCGGATTCGTTCGTGGAGTGCGGCATTGAGACCATTACCGGTAACTCAGACCTATGGCCTGGCGCACTTCTTCCATGGTGTCGCGAGCCACGTCGCGGGCGGCATCGCAGCCCTGATTGATGATGCTGCGCACCATTTCCGGGTTGGCCTCGATTTCCAAAGCGCGTTCGCGGATCGGTTTGAGTTCCTGGAGCACCGACTCGATCACCGGCTGTTTGCATTCCAGGCAGCCGATACCGGCGGTGGTGCAGCCTTTCCAGACCCAATCACGCGTGGCGCCGTCGGAGTACACCTTGTGGAATTCCCATACCGGGCATTTCTCCGGATTCCCGGGGTCGCTACGGCGCACGCGCGCCGGATCCGTGGGCATGGTGCGTATTTTTTCTTCCACCTGTTGCGGTTCTTCCCGCAAGCTGATGGTGTTGCCATAGGACTTGGACATCTTGCGTCCATCCAGTCCCGGCATGCGTGCCACGGCCGTCAGCAGCGGCTGCGGCTCCGTGAGGATGCTGCGGCCGCCGCCTTCCAGGTAACCCAGCAGGCGGTCGCGGTCCCCCAGGGTCAGATTATGATTTTCGGCGAGCAAAGCCTGGGCCGTCTGCACGGCGTCATGATCGCCTTGCTGCTGATAGCGGGTGCGCAGCTCGCGGTAGAGTTTGCCGTTCTTCTGGCCCAGCTTTTTAACGGCGCTTTCCGCCCGGCTCTCGAAATCTGCCTCGCGGCCGAAGACGTGATTGAAGCGGCGCGCAATCTCGCGGGTGAGTTCCACGTGCGGCACTTGGTCTTCGCCGACCGGCACCCAGCCGGCTTTGTAAATGAGAATGTCGGCGCTCATCAACACCGGATAACCCAGGAATCCATAAGTGGCCAAATCCCGGTCCTTGAGCTGCTCCTGCTGTTCCTTGTAGGTAGGCACCCGCTCCAGCCAGCCAAGCGGCGTCACCATGGACAGCAGCAGGTGCAGTTCCGCGTGTTCCAGGATGTGCGACTGGATGAACAGCTTGGCCTTGCCCGGGTCCACGCCTACCGCCAGCCAATCTACCAGCATCTCCCACATGGCCGGCTCGATATCGCGCGACTGTGCGTAATTGGTCGTGAGCGCGTGCCAATCAACCACGCAAAAGAAACATTCGTACTCGTGTTGCAGACGCAACCAGTTCTTGAGCACGCCGTGCAGATGGCCCAGGTGCATGCGCCCCGTGGGCCGCATGCCTGATAGGACACGTTGATTATCGGTACCGACAGCGTTCATTCAGCCTCCTTATTGATGTACTGCCAGCATCACATCAGTGATTGAAGCAACATGACGTACTGCGTGCCGCCGAGGCCGGAAGCCTCTGCAAACAGTCCTAGCAGAATACTTACTGGTGGCCATAAAATCAGGCCCAGTATGTTCGTCACGATCAATCCCAACAGAATCCAAAAACCAAATGGTTCGATTCGGTCATACACCCTTGCCCATTTCTTGGGCAGAAGCCCGCTGGCTACTCTGCCACCATCGAGAGGCGGCAAAGGTATTAAGTTGAAAACCATCAATAGCACGTTAACGAAAATTCCGGCGGCACCCACCATCACTAACGGCTGGCTCACGTGCGCAAAGGAGTTCGGCAAGTAGAGGCTGACTCTCGTCACTACGCACCAGATCAGTGCCATTACTAGGTTGGCAAGTGGCCCGGCAGCGCCCACGATAGCCATGTCACGCCGTTGATTTTTGAAGTTTCTTGGTGAGATCGGAACAGGTTTAGCCCAGCCAAACAAAAAACCCGTATGCAATAGGAGCAGCGCTGCGGGCACGATGATGGTGCCAATAGGATCAATATGCTTCAGTGGATTGACTGTGAGCCGGCCGAGCATCTGGGCGGTGGGGTCACCGAAACGGCGCGCCATCCAGCCATGGGCCACTTCATGCAGCGTAATGGCAAATAGGACTGGTGGTACCCAGA
>DAHVFI010000306.1 GCA_027317045.1 Gammaproteobacteria bacterium | reverse complement strand
GGTGGGATCGGCAGCGATTTCCTTCACCGCACCCCGGACTCCATCAACGCTACCGGCGATAACGCGCATATGCACACCGTTCTCGCGCCCGACTTCGGGAATCTGTTTGGCGGCAACTTCCTGGTAACGGGGTTTTGTCAGTTTGAGTTTCGCCGGCAGATTCACCCACAACTGGAAACCGGACAGCTGACCGCCGCGCAACTGCGGCATTTCCTCGTGCAGGATGCCGTGGCCCGCCGTCATCCACTGCACGTCGCCTGCCGCGATGCTGCCCGCGTGCCCGAGGGAATCCCTGTGCTCCACCACGCCCGCATGCATGTAGGTCACGGTCTCGATGCCGCGGTGCGGATGCATGGGAAAACCGGCAATGTAGTCGTCGGGATTATCGGAACCGAAATGGTCAAACAGCAGAAACGGATCCAAGTAATCCAAGGTGGCGGTGGCAATACTGCGTTTGAGTTTGACACCCGCACCGTCGGAAACCCGCTGGGGTTCGATGACTGTCGCTACGCTGCGCGCCTGGCTGGTCATGGGTTTGCTTCTCCTGGAGGCATCATCGGAACAGCATGTGGGCACTTTCAGAAAAATCAACCCGGCTTTACCAGCCGGCCCGCTGTCTGAGCGTCTCGGCACGCACAGTTTCAAGCACGGCCCGGATGCGGGCCTTGGCTTGGGTAAAATTGAGATGACTCAGCCCCCCCGCCGGATCATCCTCATCCATATAGACACGCTGGCACATCTCGATCTGCAAAGCCTCGACCTGCTCCAACTGGCCGTAATGTTCGGTGATATAACCACCCTTGTAGGGATGGTTACGCATCAGCGTGTAATGGGATTCCTGAAAACCGCGCTCGGCAGTATCCACCAACCAGGGTGCACAGCTTCGGCCGTCGCGGTCACCCAGATAAATATGTTCCTTGAGCTCGCCATGCAGCAGGTTGGCGCGGGACGCAACGCTATGGGCATCAATCAGCACCACCCGGCCAAATCGCATGATCTTGGCGTGGATTAACTCCAGCAGTTTGGCATGATAGGGGGTGTGCACCAGAGCGCGGCGCCGGGTAATTTCTTCCGCTGACGGCGGCACACGGTAAATATCCTCGCCCTGGAAAGTCCGGAGCGCCACAAACCCGGTTTCAAAGCGGCCCGGATACAGTGGTGCGTTATCCGGCGGACGGTTCAGATCCGCCACAAAGCGGCTATAGGTGGCATAAATGGTCGTGACACCCAGCGCCGGCAGAAAATCATATAAATGATGCAGGTGCCAATCGGTCATGGGCAGGCTGCGGATGTAATCGGAGGCGAAATCCGCGGCGATGGCATCAGGAACGCAGGTGCCAGTATGCGGAATGCTCACCAGCAGCGGTATTTCGGGTGCCGACGGTTCACGTATTTCATAGGGCCTGAGCTGCACGTTCATTGCTCATTTAGACCTGCGACGACCCGCGCAAACTCGCGGACACTGATTTCCGCACCAGTCGCCATGCCGTGATCCACCAGGCGCTTGCCGCCCACATACACCGCCGCGATATCCTGCCGGCTGCCGCCGATGATCAGGGCGTCCAGCAAGGTGTTGATATCGTGTCCGAGCCAGGGTGAACCCTGTTCGTCCAATACCAGCAGATCGGCGCGCTTACCCACCGCGATTTCACCCACTGGTTCCGCCAAGGCTGCCGCGCCGCCGGCGCAAGCCTGCTGCCAGAGGGTTGCGCCGAGACCCGAGGCGCCGGCAAGTTGGGCGCGTTGCTGTTTTCGCAGGCGCTGACCATATTCCAGCCAGCGCAGTTCCTCGATTGCGTCAATGCGGCAGTTGCTGTCGGAGCCAATCGCAAAACGGCCTCCCGCACGCACGAACTCTTGCGCCGCAAACAATCCATCGCCCAAGTAGGCTTCGGTGATGGGGCACAGCACTACCGTGGCGTCCTGCTTGATGATCAGCTGGAGTTCCGCTGGCGTGGCGTGTGTGGCATGCACCAGGTTCCAGCGGTGATTCAGCGCCAGCGTGCGCGCCAGCAGCTCAATCGGTGCGGCGTGGTACAGCGCTCGGCATTCCTCGACTTCTCGCCGCTGCTCACTCACATGGATATGGATCGGCCATTGGCCGCCGGACAAGCTTTCCACTGCATTGATGAGCCCTACCAGCATTTCAGGGGCTACCGCGCGCAGGGAATGGGGCGCGATACCGAGCCGTACGCCGTGCAGTTCCTGCAACAGACGGCAGTAGTCCTCTATACTGGCGTGCACGAAACGCCGCTGCCCGTCCGTCGGCGGCGTGTTGAAGCCGCCGGTCTGATAAAACACCGGCAACAGCAGCAGGTGGATGCCCGCCGCGTGCGCCGCCTGCACGATGGCCTGTGCCATTTCCGGACCGGGACAGTCATCCGGCATATGATGCAGATAATGAAATTCAGCCACACTGGTAAATCCGCCGCGCAGCATGTCGAGAAACGCCTCGCGCGCAATCACGAACATATCGGCCGGCGTCACTCGATTGGCAAGGCGGTACATGGCCTCGCGCCAACTCCAGAAGGAATCCTCGCCGTGGGGCATTTCCCCAAAACCGGAAAGCGCGCGCTGGAATGCATGGCTATGGGCATTGGGCATGCCGGGAATGGCGAAAAAACCATCAGTGGGACCGCTGGCCGGTTCCAGCGCCTCGATCAGGCCGGTGGCACCGATCACCAGTGTCTGGTCAGAACGCAAACCTTCCGGTGTCAGCACATATTTAAAAGTAAGGCGCGTCTGCATACCCTTATGCTCTCAGATTCGCGCGCCAGCGACTAGGGACGATGCATGTACGACCTGATTATCAAGAATGCCCGCCTTTATCCCATGCATGAGGGGGCAGCCGAAGCACCCGCGCGGACCCTGGCGGTCAGCGCCGGCCGCATTGCCGCCCTCGGCGTACCCGCAGATGCGCCCGCCACGGAAACCTTTGATGCGGCCAATCGCATGGTGCTGCCGGGTTTTGTGGATTGCCATACCCATGCGCTGTATGCCGGCAATCGCCTGGCGGAACATGCGCTTAAACTCCAGGGCGCCACTTACGAGGACCTGGCGCGCGCCGGCGGCGGTATCCAGGCCACCGTAAACGCAGTGCGTGCCGCGAGTGAAGAACAGCTGGTGAGGGAAACCCTGCCGCGCCTGAAGGCATTGCATGCCGAGGGCGTGACCACCGTTGAAATCAAAAGCGGCTATGGCCTGGATATGGAGAACGAACTCAAAATGCTGCGCGCCATCCGCCAGCTGCGCCGGCAACTGGATATGGATATCGTACCGACTTTCCTGGGTGCGCATGCGGTGCCAAGCGGACGCACGCGCGAAGATTATCTGTCCGATGTCATCAACAACATGCTGCCGGCGGTAGTGCGGGAGAAACTGGCGGAGAGCGTGGATATCTTTGCTGAAACCCTGGCTTTCACAACCGAGGATCTGCGCCAGCTATTCATGCGGGCTACCAAAGCCGGGTTGAAAACCCGTGCCCATAGCGACCAGCTTTCCAACATGGGCGCTACCACAGCGGCCGCAGCCCACGGTGCCTTGTCCTGTGATCACCTGGAATATGCAACCGAAGAGGATGTTCTGGCGATGCATCGTTCCGGAAGCGTTGCAGTCCTGCTGCCTGGGGCATTTTATTTCCTGCGTGAAAGCCGCAAACCGCCGATAGCGCTGTTGCGCCGTCACCAGGTTCCCATGGCGGTGGCCACGGATCTGAACCCCGGCTCCTCGCCAATCGTCAGCCTGCTCACGGTGATGCACATGAGCGCCATCACTTTCGGGCTCACGCCCGCAGAAATCCTACTGGGGGTGACTCGCAATGCCGCTCAGGCCTTGGGCCGGTCGGATAAAATCGGCAGTTTGACGCCGGGACGACATGCGGATTTCAGCGTTTGGGACCTGCCGGCTCCGGAATTCCTGCTTTACCAGTTGGGCGGACTGAGGCCCGATGCAATATTCTTCAAGGGAAACAGACTATGACCCAGTTGTCACTCACCGGCGCTGATCTGACGCTCAAGATGCTGGCTGAATTCGATGCGAGTCGGCCGCAGG
>DAHVFI010000288.1 GCA_027317045.1 Gammaproteobacteria bacterium | reverse complement strand
CCCCAACGGGCCTCATTGGGAACCCGGAGTTCCCCCATGCTGTCATGTTCCACCCGGTAAGCTTTCTCGGACATACACTTCTCCCGGAGAAATGAATTGAGATTCGATATGTAACATCCTGATTTCAGGATATAATAACTTCCAATATGTTGAGGTAATCGGGCGATACAGAAAGGCCTGGGCTGCGTGGTTATTATCCGCAATCCAGCCATCATTTGCACGGAAACCACATGCAACTGTCATCCTTGACTGCGCTTTCCCCGCTGGACGGACGTTACGCCACCAAGAATGACGCGCTGCGCGGTCTGTTCAGCGAGTACGGCCTCATGCGCCAACGCGTGCGGGTGGAAGTCGCCTGGCTCATGGCGCTGGCGGATACGCCCGAAATCCTCGAGATCAAGCCGCTCAGCGACGAATCCCGTGCGTGGCTATACAAGCTCGTGGAAGACTTTGATCTGCCTGCAGCCGCACGCATCAAAGGCATCGAGACTACCACCAACCATGACGTAAAGGCGGTCGAGTACTATCTCAAGGAAAGCGTGCACGGCAATCCCGAACTGGAACGGGTCGGTGAGTTCCTGCACTTTGCCTGCACTTCGGAAGACATCAACAACCTGGCCTACGCTTTGCTGCTGCGGGAAGCACGCGAAAAACACCTGCTGCCCATGGCAGACAAATTGAGCGAGCGCATGCGTGGGCTGGCGCATCGCTACGCCGAAATTCCCATGCTGGCGCGCACCCATGGTCAGCCGGCCTCGCCCACTACTCTCGGCAAGGAACTGGCAAACATGGTCGCCCGCATGCGCCGTCAGCACGCACAGCTGGCCGCAGTGAGTATCAGCGGCAAACTGAACGGTGCCGTCGGCAACTACAACGCACACTTGGCGGCGTATCCGGATATGGACTGGCCTGCGGTGAGTAAAAAATTGGTGGAATCCCTTGGGCTTGCATGGTCGGCTTACACCGTGCAAATCGAGCCCCATGATTACATGGCGGAATATTTCGACGCACTGGCGCGCTTCAACACCGTGATGATCGATGCCTGCCGCGATATCTGGGGCTACATTTCGCTCGGCTATTTCCGTCAGAAAACCACCAGCGGAGAGATTGGCTCCTCTACCATGCCCCACAAGATCAATCCGATTGATTTCGAGAACGCCGAGGGCAATCTCGGCATTGCCAATGCCTTGCTGCGCCATTTCGCTGAAAAACTGCCGATCTCCCGCTGGCAGCGGGATCTCACGGATTCCACCGTGTTGCGTAACGTCGGTGTCGCCATCGGTCACAGCCTGCTGGCTTATGAAGCTTTTCTCAAGGGCCTAAGCAAACTTGAGGCAGATGCTGAGCGCATGCTTGCAGATCTGGATACGAACTGGGAGGTACTGGCGGAGGCCATCCAGACCGTGATGCGGCGTTACGGAATAGAAGCACCCTATGAGCAGCTTAAAACCCTGACCCGTGGCAAGCGGATAGACCAGGATAGCCTGCAGCGTTTCATCAAGGATCTGGAAATCCCCAATCAAGCGAAACAACGCTTGCTGGCACTGACACCTGCTGATTATATCGGTCTGGCTGCGCGTCTGGCCCATGAAATCTGATGCATGAATCGCATCACGCGCCTCGGTAATCTGGCAACGCGGACTTTTCTCAATCGCCATTGGCAGAAATCGCCGCGTCTCATTCGTAAGGTATTCCCGGAGTTTATATCGCCCGTTTCAGCTGATGAACTGGCGGGCTTGGCATGTGAACCCAGCGTCGAATCCCGGCTGGTCGTTAAAACCCGACAACAACCCGGGTGGCTGGTGCGTCAGGGGCCCTTTAAAGTAAAGGAGTTCCGTACACTCCCTGATAAAAACTGGACCCTGCTGGTACACGACACTGACAAGCACCTGCCGGAACTTGCGGATTTTTTGGCGCACTTTCAATTCATACCCAACTGGCGCATTGACGATCTCATGATCAGTTATGCCACCGATGGCGGTTCCGTGGGCCCACACGTGGATGCCTATGACGTGTTCCTGCTGCAGGCCCAGGGTCGGCGACGCTGGAGCATCAGCCGGAAACCCCATGCGCCAGCAATCAGACCGGGATTGAAATTGAAACAGATT